>NZ_JAMXSJ010000027.1:0-61138 GCF_024124725.1 Halomonas sp. Ps84H-12
CCGATCAGCACGGTGGGTTTTGGCAATAACGGGCTTGCGAAAGCCAACTTGCACGGGGCGAATGATCAAAAAGTGCTCGCTGGCGGTGATAGGGAAAGTGTCGGCGCCGGCTTCACGGATTCAGGTAATAGATAGAATAGCTACTTAAAGCATAGGTATAGGTTCGTTGAGGTAGTCACCTAGAACCGTATCCTGTAGATTGGTTCCTGGTGATAAGTTCCAAAGACGGTTTTCCACCCCACGTGCAATCAAGTGAATCACCGCAGACTCGATAGCGGACATCACCGCTAACTGTACAGGTTCGTTCGTGGTGATACCTGCCTCTGCCTCTAGCAAACGCCTAAAGTCGATAAACCGGTACACGCCGGCTCGGAGTTCTTTGGAGTAGATAGTTTTGGTGGTGGTGACGTTGGCAAGTATTTCACCGGTGGATATTTCTACCGCACGCAAATTGACGGTTACTTGGTCTACTTGATATTGACCTGATGCACCGATACCGAAGTACTCCGCTCCCGCTCCTCCTGTTCGAATATTGGATTCATAAGCGATGATTCCTCCTTCGAGCATGACGGAAGCCGCGCGTAGTGACGGCAAGGTATCGGGCTGGCCAAAACGCTCGAACTCAGCGCGAATGATGCGTCGCTCGGTTAATAGGTTCTGTAAGCCTACCCGTTCCAGTGGTATGAACCAGCCTGAATCAGCGAGCGCGCCGGTGAGCATAGCAGCGGCCCCTTGGGTGACGGCCGTTGAAAAGGTGCTAGCCGGGGCGGGTCGATATTGTCCGGTTTGGTCTCGAAAATCATACACAGAGACAAAGATTTTTCCGGCGGGAGGTGGTAACGACACCAGGTCTTGATAGGTAGCACCTCTTGGTGTCAGCGTTGCTTGTGCCCCCTCTAAATTTTCCGACGTGGCTACCATCCCAGCGCATCCGCTGAGTAACCCAGCAATGACGATCGAGGCAATTATTTTCATGTTGTTCCCCTGAATAACTTAAGCCGTACTTTTTTGTTACTCGTACTTTTGATCATTAAGGGTTGAATAAACCGCCTACGCTAATTTCAGTCACGTCGCCGGTTATTTTATCGACGACACGAACCACTAACTGTCCGCTACTATCACTGACGACAACGCCAAACTCGTCGCTATCGAAACTACCTTCGTCGACTTCTCCACGACTGACATCAGAAATCAATTGGGAGATCAACCGGCTCTCCAAGTTTTGTAGTAGACGTTCCGTTGATGATAGAGACTGTACACTGCGTGTGTTCGGGTCCGTCGTCGTGTCCTGTGCCTGTGCTTTACCTAATAAGTAGCTACCCACAAAAGGGTCACCACCAAACGAAGGGTTGATGGGCTGATAGATCAAGTTGCCTGCCTGTGCTTGCGTTACCGCTATCGTCATTAGCCCTATGCTGGCGACTTTCTTTAACGTTTTCATCAAAATATCTCCTCTTTCCCCAAGTCTCTGTCCGAGGTCAAAGCGGCTGAGAGCTGTTGTTGGAGTAGTGCGTCTTCGACGATTTTTACAGCGTCTCCCGCTACGCGATCAGCCTCGCTGATTCTTGGAGAAAGCTGCGTTCTAAAGTACATCCGGTTGCCTTCCATGACCCATACCTGACTGCCCCATCGAGCATCAGGGCGCTCTTGAATGGTGATAGTGGCATTGCCGATGATGACGTTATCCATTGCTCGCTGGCTAAATGCTCGGTAGAACGTTTTTCCTGCCATAGTGATGGTACGGTCCACCATGATTCCGGTCAGTTCACTACTGCCAGTTGACCGGCCTTGTATCTCTGGTCCGTCCGGGCTCGATAATTGGTTAATCGCATCTACCTCGGCCTGCTCATTTCTAGCAAGTGACGATGTATCGACGGGCTCATTTGATTGAGCGTTAGCAATGCTTGTTAAACACCATAAGAGAGCAATAGAAATTTTATGCTTAGCAGCCATGATGCTTATCTCTCATTGAGTCATTGCGGATGCCGCTGCAGGCTGCGCGCCGTTTCGATATTAGGCAAAATGGGTCCCAGGTTTTGATGGATCCAATTGAGCGCTTGAATTCGATTGTGCACGTTGATTTTTCTAAAGATGTTGTAAAGATGTGATTTAACCGTGTGCTCACTCACAAAGAGTTTGTCGGCAATTTGTTGATTGGAAGAGCCTGCACTGAGTAACGAAATGATCTCCATTTCTCGGTTGGTCAAGCCGCAGGCAGGGCGAAACGCGTTGCTTTGGTACTTTCGGTAAAAAAGAATCAAACGGGCCATCAAATCCCGCGACATCCACAGCTCCCCCTCCAACAGCGCGTGGATACCTTTACAAATCACTTCCAGGCTTTCGTTACGATAAAAGACCCCCTTGAGTTGGGCACAGGACAAAGCCTCCAGCGCGTGGTCCATATCGCGGATGTTGAAAGCGGCCAGTGAGGTTTTGGCCAGGCTATCGGGAAGGTTTTCCTGCCACTCGGGTAGCTCCTCTACGCCGATGTGATCGCTATCGATAAGGATCAGCAGTTTGTTGGGAAGGGTGGCAGGCAGCGGCCTGCGCGGTGAATGAATGCTGACCGTACAGCCCGTGTGTTCGTGTAAATAGTCGGCAAAAAGCTGCGACTGGGGGCTTTTTTCGGTGACGATGTACACCAAGCCGTGCGTTTTTTCTTGGGACATTGGGGAGGCCTCATGAGCGTAAAGCGTGAGTAGGTGACCAAATGAGTGTTGCCTATAAGATGCATTTCGTAAAGATTTGTTATCAAAATAATCATAAAAGTAATTTGCGCTTTGTTATTACTTTTTTGGAATATATAGTTCAAGATATTGTTTTTAGATGCATTTAACAGTGGATAGTGGTCATGACTGCGCTGAGCGAAAAGATACACTGAGTAACATTGAGTCGCCTTTAGCTGTGTTCTCTATAGGCGTAAACTGACCCCATCATGTGAAGGAGTCACCCCTATGAATGCAGCCAATACGCTCGTTTTAGCCAGTGGAAATTCTGGAAAATTAAAAGAATTCAATCAGTTGCTATCACCCCTTGGGCTGGATGTTCGCCCCCAGGCGGAGTTTGATGTGCACGATGTCGAAGAGACAGGACTAACGTTCGTTGAAAATGCGCTGTTAAAGGCGCGTGAAGCGAGTCGCGTAAGCGGGTTACCGGCGCTCGCCGACGACTCAGGTCTGGAGGTCGATGCGTTGCATGGAGCGCCTGGCATTTACTCTGCTCGCTATGCCGGTGAGCCGAAAAGTGACGAGCGTAACAACGAGAAACTGCTGGCAGCGCTGAGTGAGTGCGCGGAAGGCCAGCGCACGGCGCGTTACTGGTGTGTGTTGGTCTATTTACGCCATGCAGAAGACCCAGTACCGGTGATCGTTCAACGAAGTTGGGAAGGAGAAGTATTGGCTCATCCGCGTGGCGAGGGCGGTTTTGGCTACGATCCGCTGTTCTGGCTACCCGATCAGGGGATGAGCGTGGCAGAATTGCCCAGTGAAACGAAGAACCGCTTGAGCCATCGAGGCCGTGCGTTACACACGTTGGTGGACATTCTGAAGGTGGCGCATGGCTAATCGATTGCCGCCGCTCTCGCTTTATATTCATACGCCGTGGTGTGTTCGCAAATGTCCTTACTGCGATTTCAACTCCCATGAGCCCGACAACCGCGAACTTCCCGAAGCGGCCTATTTGGCCGCCTTGCTGAGTGATTTGGACGGCGATTTGGCGCTGGCGTCTGGCCGTACTCTTCAAACCATTTTTATTGGTGGCGGCACGCCTAGCTTGCTATCGCCGACGTTTTATCGACTGTTATTCGATGGCATTCGTGAGCGGCTCGCCTTTTCGCCTAGCATTGAAATCACCCTGGAAGCCAATCCAGGCACGACCGAGCAGCAGCGGTTCATTGGTTATCGGGAAGCCGGTATCAATCGATTGTCTTTGGGGGTGCAGAGTTTCCGCCCCACTCAACTGAGTGCGTTGGGGCGAATTCATACCGGCAACGAAGCGGTGACTGCCATCGGTGAAGCCAGAGCGGCGGGATTCGATAACCTCAATATCGATCTCATGCACGGCTTGCCCCAACAAACACCTGAGCAAGCCATGGAAGATATTGATCAGGCGCTTGCCCTCGATCCTGAGCATCTTTCGTGGTACCAACTCACCCTGGAGCCCAATACGGCGTTTTTTTCTCACCCTCCTCCTTTGCCGGAGGAGGAGGCGTTGTGGGACATTCAGGAAGCAGGTCACCAGCGTCTTGAACAGGCTGGCTTAAAGCGCTACGAAATTTCCGCTTATGCCCGCCCGGGGCTACAGAGCCACCATAACCTGAACTACTGGCGATTTGGCGACTACCTGGGAATCGGTGCAGGTGCTCATGGAAAGCTCTCCTACATAGACTTCCAAGGGAAATGGCAGATCGAACGGCGTTGGAAAACGCGTCAGCCCGATGCGTACTTGCGCCGTGCCAATGATCCGCGTGGCTTCGTAGCAGGCCAGCAGCTCATTGAGCCAAACGAGTTACCGCTGGAGTTTGCCATGAACGCGCTGCGTTTAACCGAAGGGGTACCATTGGCGGATTGGGCGGCTCACACTGGCCAACCAGAGGCACTGTTACTTGCGCGTTTACACAGTGCTCAAGAAAAAGGACTTTTAATGGAAATGCCTGAAAAGCTGCGTGCATCGCCTCAAGGTCTATTATTCTTAAATGAGTTGCTGGCCTTAATCAGCGAAGAGTGATCAGTACAAGTGAAGTGATCAGTACAAGTGACCAGCGATCAATAAGGCAATAACCCAATCATAAGCAAGGAGTGAGTGATGCGTATTTCTCGACTACTGACCCCACTGGCAGCGGCGATATTACTGGCTGGCTGCGCGACGTCCGATCCTTACGGCGGTCAAACGCAGCGCTCGAGCACCGCCATGGGCACCGGCATTGGTGCAGCGATTGGTGCAGCGGCGGGCGCTTTATCCGGTGATGGCAGTACGAGCCGTCGTGACCGTGCGCTAATTGGCGCCGCAGTAGGCGCGGCTGCCGGCGCGGGTATGGGTGCTTATATGGACCGTCAAGAGCAGCAGTTGCGTGACAATCTGCAAGGCTCGCGTATTGAAATTGACCGCCGTGGCGATGATATTGTGCTTAACATGCCTAGCAGCGTCACGTTCGGGTTTGATTCCGCTGAACTCACAGCTGATGCGCGCAGCGCCCTGAACGAAGTGGCGAATGTCCTCACTCAGTACACCGATACTCGTGTGAACATTGCAGGCCACACGGATAGCACCGGGGATGCCAGCTACAACCAGCGTCTCTCTGAGCGTCGTGCTCAGTCGGTCGGTAACTACCTGAGCCAGAACGGTGTTTCCTCTATGCGCTTAAACACTATGGGCTACGGTGCTAATCAGCCGGTGGCTAGCAATGCTACCGAGCAGGGCCGCGCGCAGAACCGTCGTGTAGAAATCACCCTGACGCCTACCGGCAGCGGCCAGTAATATGCGTTAATCTCGGCATTGCCGTCCAACGCCCGCTATGCTCACATAGCGGGCTTTTTTTTTGTTCAATTGCTAGCGAGCTGCCATGCTGTCGTATCAACACGCCTACCACGCCGGAAACTTTGCCGATGTCCAGAAGCATTTAACGCTTTTTGCGGTGGCTGATTATTTATTACGTAAAAAATCAGCAATTACATATGTTGATAGTCATGCGGGGAGAGGCCTCTATCCGCTAGCCACCAAAGAGACCCAGCGGCTTCAAGAGTATCGGGAAGGCATCGCTCCGCTCTGGCAGGCCCAACAGCAGCTGAGCGACCCGTTGCTTAGCCGTTGGCTTACCGCTTTGAATTCAGCACAACCCAACGCTGATGTGCTATCTCACTACCCGGGGTCACCCTGGTGGCTTGCTAAGGCGCTACGTGACCATGACCAACTGCGTCTATTTGAACTACACCCGGGTGAGCATGAACATTTGAGTGGCCAGACGCTGCCAAAGCAGGCACGTCGCGTATACGGCGATGGGTTGCAGGGGCTGAAACAGTTGGTGCCGGTGGCGACGCCACGAATGTGCGTGTTAGTAGACCCTAGCTACGAGCGCAAAGCGGAGTATCAAGAGGTTGTCGACGCGGTTGCTTATACCCTGGAAAAAGTGCGCCACGCCGTGTTGATGATTTGGTACCCGCTGCTGCCTGCTGGGCATCACGAAACGTTGCTCAGCGGGCTTGAAGCGAGCGGTATTCGTAAAATTTGGCACAGCGAGCTGCTGCTACGGGCCGCGGGGGAGAGTGCGCACGGGATGTACGGTAGCGGCATGGTGGTCATCAATCCGCCCTGGGGGCTGGATGAGCAGCTTGCTGCAGCGATGTCGCAGGTGACACCACTGCTGGGGAGCGACAGCCACTACCGCGCTAAATGGCTTGTAGGTGAGTAGTGGCGGCGAGTGGCGGCGGCGAGTGGTGGGGACTATTTACCGATGCAGAATGTATAAAACACTTTAAAAACATAGGTTTATGAGGATCGTGGAGCACTATTGGAGTGCTGAAATTTGCGAAAAAAAGTGTAAATATTGGCAAATTTCCTCGGCGTCGGCCCCTGACGACCCATTTTAAACTGGGATAAGTGGGAAACTAGGAGCCTTGTATACGCTTTTATCTCTATGAAATCAGTGCCTTGAGATCGCTATTTCAGCCCCTTCTGCCAAACAAAATTATAGTAACATCGTTTTCTAAACGGATCCGTTCTCATTTTGAACGGACTTGACGCACAACGTTGTTGTGCATAAAATGACTAAAAAGCGATCAGGTAACTATGGCGGTTGAATTCAGGGATATATGGCTGGAGGCTTTCTACGACGAAGACCAAAGCCACAAGAAAATACCCAGCACTATTGAAGGCGCTCTGTTCAGAAAGATTCAGATTCTGGATGCCGCGACGCAGGAGTCAGACTTGAGGATTCCGCCGGGTAACCGTTTTGAACATTTGCAGGGAAACCTTTCTGGATGGTGTTCCATTCGGGTTAACAAACAGTATCGCCTGATTTTTCGCTGGGAAGATGGCACCGCCCAAGATACATATCTAGACCCGCATGTTTACAAGGGCTAGAGGAGGTTATGGTAATGAGGAATACAAAACGTCGTCCAGTGACAGTTGGCGAAATGCTGGTCAGCGAGTTTCTGGAGCCGATGAACATCGAAATCAGTGAACTTGCCGAAGCAATGGGTGTGCACAGAAATACACTCAGCCGGATTGCGCATGACAAAGGCACGCTGACAGCACCCATGGCCATCAAACTCGCAGCGGCTTTGGGGAATACGCCAGAGTTCTGGCTGAATGTTCAGCACGCAGTTGAGTTATGGGATGTTCGTCATCGTGCCTATGAGCAGGAAGCGAAAAATGTGAAACGGGTAAAGCCGCAAGTACTGCCACTAAAGCAGGCCTGAAGAACATATCGGGTTTCCATCTGTTCACTGTGTCCCTCAACCTCTAGAGCAGTCGGGTTTTCGGCCAGGAGTGAGCAAACTGATACCCCATTGCCTTGTAGCCTTTCTCGCGCTTTCGGAACATGCGTTCAAGCATTGGCAGACTGACGTACAGTCGATGCAAGTCAAAGCCTTCTCCTATGTACTTCCCGGTTGCAACAATAACTTGAGCTTTATATAACTGCGATTCCGCCGTTTGACGCTCTCTGACGCGCATCCCTCCGCGCAATACTACCGACGATATGGATTCAGCTTCCAACAGCCTGGCCAACGTCTCAGCATGATCGCGTCGCTCTGTGAGCAAAAGGCAGTTTGCATGATTTTTCACACTATGTACGACATCCCGAATTATCTCCCGGTTGCGGGCGCTGCTTTCCGGTAATTTTCAACCCAGTTGTCCAAATAGCTGCAACTTACCTTCTGCGATTTATGTGATGAGTGAGCAAATGAGCACGGTCGTCCAGGGTCGAAAACAGGATTGCAAAACAGATCCCGACAGTAGTTCCTATGAGGGTATCCACTACCCGCTCTTGCACCATGGCCATGCCGGCAAGGTCAGGCGCCGCCAGATAACTCATCAGCAGCGCCATGGGTGTAACCAGAATCTGGCCCAGCCCGTAATTCGATCCGATGATGATCTCGGTGGCGAACGACAGTATCACCACCAGAACAATAATGGTCCAAACAGAGGGCTGGCTTAGCAGCACCAAAGCTACAAGAAGAGCGCCAAATACGTTGCCTACGGTGCGCTGTAGGGCTCGACTCATGCTGATATGCAAATGGCTACCCTGTAACACGGCGACAGCGCCCATGGCAGCCCAACCAGCATGCTGCCCACCAAACCCATAAGCAACATAAGCTGCCACGGCGGAGCCCAACGTCATGCGGGCCTGGCGGGCCGGCCTTTGAACCAATCCTGTGCCACCGGTGTATCGTGGCGGAACACCTCGGTGGTCATCACCACCAGCCATGCAAGGCCTGCCGCCAATGCAGTGGCAGCCGAGCGTTCGATGACAGAGGAAAAGTCATCAACCTGCCCCATTGAGACGCTGGCGGCGAATATGAAGATCAACGCACCTGGCGGGCCGAAATTGGCAACGTTGACGATGTAAAACAGCGTACCGCACAACAGCGCCAGAATGGCCAGCTGACCAACCATGGGCAACTCCAGCCAGGCCACCAGGGACATCACAAAAACGGTTGCGGTTTGGCAGAGCAAACAAAGGAAAACCGTAAAGCCCCGGCGTTCCGGGGCCGCAAAACGGCCAAACAAAGCCACCAATGTACCCAGCGAAGCAAATCCAATCAGGTGCGAAAAGTCGGATAGCTCGATCAGCGGAAGCACAACCAGCGCCGCGATAGCCACCTGTAGTCCGGCCAGTGCCGAGTTCCTGAAGCCAGGCTGATTAACTACGGCAAAGCACTCTTTGAACTGTGCCCGCGATAGCAGAAACCGGATTGCAGCTGATCGACTTTTTACTCTGGATAAGCGCTGATGCACTTGACCTCCGACAAAATTGGATAGCTTAAGATATAGTTAGCCTAATAACCGTTTGCCTCATTGATCTATTCGGAGTTTCCGCAATCAAGTCGCGAAATAACGAGAATTTTTGGTTTTGGAGATTGCCTCATCACACCATACGTTTAAGCGTATCGTCTCTTTTCACGAAGTGATGAATCAGTGCCATACCAATATGACCAACAATCAAAACGGTCAAAATCCATGCGATTGGCGAATGGAGCTGTCCCAGGGCTTGGGCCCAGGCAATTTCCTCGCCTTCAGCAAAAAGCTCGATACCGAAAGCCGTAATCCCGTGGCCACCACCCAGCATGACCATTACCCCGGTTATCGGCATCAGCAACAGGCCAAGATACAACGCCCCATGACCGGCCTTGACCAGCAGAGCCTGCGCCGGATCTTGCTGCGGGCGCTGATGACGCTGGCCAGCGGCCCAGGCCAAGCGTACCAGAATCAGCAGCAACATCAGCGAACCTATAGAGACATGCCAGGGCACCAGCGTTTGTCCGACCCAGTGTTCTCCGTCGAAGATTCGATCACCAAACTTGAGCAGTTGCCAGAACACCAGTAGGGCCATCGACCAGTGCAGCAGTTTGGTGAGAGCGCCATACCGCTCACGAGAATCGTGGATCATGATTGGGTTCTCCGTATTGCGGGTTTCATTACCATTGAAGGTGTTACCAAAGAGGATGAAGCCAGAATGCACACTCATTCCAGCCTCATCTTCATATCACTGCCTACTGGCGGCGTCCAGCCTGGAAAGCATCTCTTCCGGTAGTGACAATTTCACCGAAGCCAATATCTCATCCAGTTGAGACAGCGATGTTGCACTGACAATCGGTGCGGTCAGTTCTGGCTGGTGGAGCAGCCAGGCCAGTGCCACTTGGGATGGTTTTGCTGAAGCCTCCTGCGAAACGGCCATCAGGGTATCCAGAATGCGCTGACCACGATCGCTGAAATAACCGTTGAGAAAGTCAGCCCGAGGGTTGCCTTCCAGGTCTGAAAGCTGAGCGTATTTGCCAGTCAGGAATCCACTGGCCAGAGAAAAGTAGCTCACCACGCCAAGATTGTGCTCGCTGGCGACTTTCGCCAGCGACGACTCGAAATCGGCCCGGTCATGCAGGTTGTAGAGGGGCTGGATCAGCTCATAGCGCGCGAACCCATGATCACGAGACACGGCCAGCGCCTGTTCCAATCGATCGGACGAATAATTGGAGGCGCCGATGGCCCGCACCTTACCGGCCTTGATCAGCCGGTCAAACGCGCCCAATGTTTCCTCCAAGGGGACTTCCTGATCATCAATGTGGGCGAAGTATACATCGAGGTAATCGGTGCCCAGACGTGACAGGGAATCCTCAATTGCAGCTTCGATGTTGGCTGCAGATAGCCCTTTACGACGCTCCAGCATACCGACTTTGCTCATGAGAATGACGTCATCACGACGTCCCCGCTTTTTCAGCCATCGTCCGATAACTGCCTCCGACTCGCCACCTTCAAGGCCCGGTGCCCACGCAGAATATACGTCGGCCGTGTCAATGGCGCTGAAGCCCTGCTCCACAAACCGATCGAGTAGCTGAAAAGAGCGGTTATCATCGGCTGTCCAGCCAAACACGTTTCCGCCAAATACCAGTGGGGCTATCTCCAAACCGGACTTCCCAAGGGGTTTCTTCTGAAGACTCATGATGCCTCCCTCAAAAAACAACTGTCAGTGGGTGAGTCGGCCGGGTGGTCCCGGCCGGCGATTTCAGGCAATGCTTTCCACAATGCCACCTTCAACACGCAGGGCGGCGCCTGTGGTGGCACTGGCCTGGGGAGACGCAGCGTAGACACAGAGGCTGGCGACCTCTTCCGGTTCGGCAAAACGTCGGAGCAGCGTGGAAGGCCGGTTTTCGTCCAGGAACAGGGTTTCCATTGCTTCCGGGGAGACTCCCCGCTCAGCCGCCAGGTCAGCCATCATGGCTTTGGCTCCTTCAGTACGGGTCGGACCGGGAAGGATGCTGTTCACGGTCACACCGGTTCCGGCAAGAACCTTGGCGAGACCCCGGGATACACCTTGAAGCGCCGCCTTGCTCACCCCGTAGTGCACCATCTCCGATGGAATATTCAACGCCGATTCACTAGAGATGAACTGGATACGCCCCCAGCCCCGAGCCTTCATGCCAGTTGCGTAATGCCGGGCAAGTCGAACACCGCTCATCACGTTGACCTGGAAAATCTCTTCCCAGGCAGCATCGTCGATATCGAAGAATGGAACGCCGCCATAAATACCCAGGTTGTTGACCAGAACATCCACCTCGGGCAGCTGTTCGATGATGGTCCGGCAACCTTCCGCGGTACCCGGGTCCGCGATAATGCCTTTTGCATCGTCCCGACCGCTGGCATTGGCTATCTCGGCCAGCGCCTTATCCACTTTGGCCTGGTCACGACCCACTATAGTTACCGAGGCACCGGCCTCGGCCAGCCCCTGGGCAATGGCCAAACCGATGCCCGCGGTAGAGCCGGTGACCAACGACTGTTTGCCCGTGAGTTCAATTTTCATCATTTAATTCCTCTTGCCATTGATTTTTGAGGGGACGTCACCCACTCAACCAAATTGAAACGCCGATAACTGGGTTTCCATCACCCGTTCTGAGTAAACCTTCTTACCGGGCGCCGCGTCCGCCGCCCCCGCTGCCACCATCAATGGGATCAGGTGTTCCTCGTCTCCATGCGGATGACAATCGAGGGCATGCGGTGCCTGAAACCATTCCCTCAGGCGCTGATAACGAACTCCGGAGTCACCTTCGATCGCGTCCGTCAGCCAGTCATCGAATGCCTCGGAAAGCGGCGTAAACCGCTTGTCACCGTAGCCGCGCATGTTGTGGAAGCTCATGCCACTGCCGAGAATCAACACACCCTCGTCACGCAGTGGCGCCAGAGCTCTGCCTGCCTGCAGGTGTGCTTCGGGGTCCAGGTCCTGCCGTAACGACAGCTGAACCACAGGAATGTCTGCCTCGGGGAACATCACCTTGAGCGGAATAAACATACCGTGATCAAACCCACGCCCGGAATCCTCCAGGGTGTTCTGTTGTGCCCCAACCAGTAGACGACTCACGCGATGCGCCAATGCCGGCGCTCCTGGAGCCGGATAAGTCAATTTATAGGTGTGGTCCGGAAAACCGAAATAGTCATAAATGAGATCGGGCTGGCTGCCGGCGGTCACACTAAACTCTTGAGTGCGCCAGTGGGCGGATACCAGGAGGATGGCCGTCGGCTTTTCTGGCAAACGCCCGATGACGCTTCGAAGAAAGTCGGCCATACCGTCCCACGTATTGCGGGGACTCCAGTCCATAAAGAAACAAGGGCCAGCGCCGTGGGGAATAAAAAATACCGGTTGTCTGGTAGGCACTCTTGGCTGCGTGGACATCGACATACCTCCATAGGTTTGAATAGTTCAGATATCACAATGAACAGGTTATACTGATACTCAGGAAAGGAGAACGGACTTAAAAAAGGAACTGTTTTAACTAAAGGTAGGAAATAAAATGCTGGACCGATACACAAGCATGCAGGTATTCGTTCAGGCAGCGTCCAGAGGTAGTCTGTCTGCCGCCGGCCGGGAGCTGAACATGTCGCCGGCAATGGCCACAAAACATGTGGATTCACTGGAAACCAGGCTCGGCACGAAACTGCTTCATCGCACCACTCGACAGTTATCACTGACAGATGCCGGACGGGAATACCTGCAGGCCTGTCAGCGCATTCTTCAGGATCTTGAAGAAGCGGAGTCCGAAGTATCTTCCCAGCAGCATCAGGCCATGGGTCGATTACGTCTGAATGCACCGCTATCCTTTGGCACACGCTTCATTGCACCGTTAATACCGGAATTCACCCATCGTTACCCACTGGTGGAGGTGGATCTTGGCCTGAGCGACACTCAACAGGATCTGCTGAAAGAGAGCTGGGACCTGATTGTCCGCATCGGACACCTCGCTGACAGCGACCTCAGGGCCCGCCGTCTCGGCAATTGCCCGATGCGACTTTGTGCCTCGCCTGAGTATCTGAAAAAACATGGAACCCCTAACCGTGTTGCCGAGCTCTCAAACCACAATTGCCTGAGCTACAGCCTTTCCTCAGCGCAACGCGGCGGCACCTGGGCATTCGGCCAAGATGGTAAGATCCAGGTGCCCGTAACAGGCAACCTCATGTCCAACAATGGCGACGCACTTCTTGCTGCCGCCGTTAAGGGCCAAGGGATCATATATCAGCCCAACTTTATCGTGTCCGAGGCATTGGCCAGTGGCGCTCTGGTTGCTTTCGAATTGGATCACCCTCCACTGGATCTCGGCGGCCTGCATGTGCTGTTCGCGCCGGATCGTCGGTTACCCCTCAAAGTAAGAGCGATGATCGACTATTTGGTTGAGGTTTTTGAGAATTCGCCATGTGGGCCGTCGTAAATCTTATCCTTTCTAATCAAGGCCCCTCTCTACACCTGTACACTGTTCCAACAGTCAGACTTAGTTCGCAAAAAAGCCTTAATTCGCCCGGAAAACGTTATTTTTACTGTTTTTTCGGTTTTTTACTCTTTGAATATCAATAACTTATTAAGCATCCTCGCCTTTGTGCCATTTAAGGGTAATTCTACGGTTCTCCCTCAAGACGAATATTTCTGATCATTGCTCTGACGATTCAAAAGCAAACAGGAGTATTTATGACTAAACAATCAAACACCACCACAGAGTGTCTGCTGACTTATGAAGAGGTTTGCACGGTTCTGAAAATGTCGCAGGCAACCTTGAGGCGATACGTAAAGCAGGGCAGATTTCCCGCACCAGTAAAACCGAACCCCCGGGGTCGAGCGGTGCGCTTTCGCTATCAGGATGTAAAGACCTGGTTGGACAATTTGTGAGTGGGGTGAGGCAATGCAATATAAATTGAACGAAAATGGTTTGTTTTATCTGCATTCTGAACGCTGGCAACGTGTTGGCGACTGGATTCGAGTGCTATCGCGAACACGCCTACCAGACAAACGGCACGGACACGGGGCTCTTTTGGAGTGGAAAAACTATGACGGTGAAATTATTCGTGAAGTTGTTTATGCCCGTGACCTCAACAGCGAACACTCCCGACAAATCAGGGATATGTTGGTTGATAGTGGCTACCCATTAGCACCAGGTGGAGCAAGCTGGAACCGGCTTCAACACTATCTGTTGGAACAGATGGCGCTGGCCGAACCGGCGACAGTGGTGAATCGCACGGGTTGGCACGGCTCTGTGTTCGCTACGAGTAACTGGACGATTGGAGCCGCTGACGAACCACACCATTTTGTAGGCCAACTGTCTGGTTCTCCGACGTTGCAGGAGTCCGGCAGCCTGAGTGACTGGCAAACGTATGTTGGTCAGTTGTGCCGAGGCAATCTCTTAGCCATTTTTTGTAAGGCGGGGTTTGTCGTAGAGGAACAGGTTCAGGGGCTCATATGAGCGCTTCTGCGCCCGAGAACCGTTCTGACCCGTCTTGGAACCATGATAGTAGACCAGTCGCAAGGAACGGTGGCCGTTCTTGTCTGGTTCGCGTTTCTGGATAGTGATTTTCATGTTTTGCTCCTTTTGTGCTCCGAGTGCTCCGAAAACTTATACTCGGAGCACATACGGAGCAAGAGGGGGCAAAACGGATCAAATTTCCTGCAAAGAAATAGAATAAAATTCTTTATAAAACAATTACTTGTTTTTATTTTGTTGGATGCTTTTCGATCTTTTTGGCCGTTTCACTTCCCGATGCAGAAGCTGCCAAAAATTTCGCCGAGCAGATCATCGGCGCTAAATTCGCCGGTGATCTCCCCCAGCGCCTGCTGCGCATCCCTTAGGTCTTCGGCAAGCAGCTCACCTGCACCGTAGCCATCTAGCTGTGCTCGCCCGGTATCGAGTGCAGCCATGGCGCGGTCAAGGGCATCCAGGTGGCGGCGGCGGGCGGAGAAGCGGCCCTCGGTGGTTGCAGAGAAGCCCATCACCTCTTTCAGATGTGTTTTCAAGCTATCCACACCCTCTCCGGTTTTCGCAGATAGCCGAATAATCGGAGTGGCTGTGGATAATTCAATGCCCGGCGCTTCAGCACTGGCATCGATTTTATTACGCACCAGGGTAAGCCTCCTTTGATCGGGGAGGCGCTCCACGAACTCAGGCCAGATGCTCATTGGGTCGGTAGCCGCTGTGGTGGAAGCATCCACCATAAGCAGTACGCGGTCGGCCTTTTCGATCTCTTCCCATGCCCGGGCAACACCGATTTTCTCTACTGCATCGGGCGTATCACGCAGCCCGGCGGTATCAATAATATGCAGCGGCATGCCGTCTAGGTGAATGTACTCCCGGAGTACGTCACGAGTGGTGCCCGCGATGTCCGTCACAATAGCCGTATCCTGCTCGGTCAGCGCGTTCAGTAGGCTCGATTTACCTGCATTGGGGCGTCCTGCAATCACCACGCTCATGCCCTCGCGTAGCAGCGCGCCTTGCCCTGCGGCCTTACGAACAGCAACCAGCGCCTGCTGAACACTCTCTAAGTGCGTGGCGACATGGCCATCGGCGAGAAAGTCGATCTCCTCCTCTGGGAAATCGATGGCGGCTTCCACGTAAACGCGCAGTTCGATCAGCCGTTCGACCAGAGCCGATACGCGCTGAGAGAATTCGCCCTGTAACGAGCGCACGGCGTTTTCAGCGGCGGAGCGGGAGGTAGCATCAATCAGGTCGGCAATCGCTTCCGCTTGGGCTAAATCCAGCTTGTCGTTTAGAAACGCCCGTTCGGAGAACTCCCCTGGCCGTGCCAGGCGAGCGCCTAGCTGCAGGCAGCGCTCAAGCAGCATATCCATAATGATGGGGCCGCCGTGGCCCTGCAGCTCCAGCACGTCTTCACCGGTGAAGGAGTGAGGGCCGTTGAACAGCAGCGCGATGCCCTCGTCAATAGTGCCCTCAGCGCCATGAAACGGGCCATAGTGGGCGTGACGAGGAGCAGGGCAGTCACCCAGTATCTCAGCGGCTATCGAGCGGCAGGCGGGGCCTGACACGCGAATGATGCCCACGCCGCCACGGCCAGGGGGGGTTGCCAAGGCGGTAATGGTGTCTTGGGTATAGAGTCGGTCGGCCATGACGCTTCCTAAAGACGAAAGAGGGAGAGAGTGTTTCGCGATGGCGCTCATGATGAGCACCTTCGCCCTAAAACGCCAGACCCCCGCAAAGGCGGGGGTCTGGGAGTAGCAGAGGGGGCGATTACTTGGTTCGCATCCCTTTGCCGACGCTTGGATCCTTCTCGATGCTGCGCGTAATGAAGTACTGCTGCGCCACCGAGATGATGTTGTTGACCACCCAGTAGATGACCAAGCCTGCCGGGAACCACAGGAAGAAGAAGGTGAAGATAATCGGCAGCATCTTCATGATCTTCGCCTGCATGGGGTCTGGCGGTGTCGGGTTCAGCATCTGCTGAACAAACATCGAGATACCCATCAGAATCGGCAAGATGAAGTAGGGGTCTTTCACCGAGAGATCCTGGATCCAGAATATGAACGGCGCGTGGCGCAGCTCAACGGATTCCAGCAGCATCCAGTAAAGGGCGATAAATACCGGCATCTGTACCAGAATCGGCAAACAGCCACCCAGCGGATTGATCTTCTCTTTCTGGTAGAACTTCATCATCTCTTGAGACATTTTCTGGCGGTCATCGCCATACATCTCTTTAAGACGCTGCATCTCTGGGCCCAGTTTGCGCATACGCGCCATCGACTTGTAGGCCTTCGCAGAGAGCGGGAACAGCACCAACTTCACCAATACGGTGAGTAGTACGATGGACCAGCCCCAGTTGCCCACGATGTCGTGGATCTTATCCAGCAGCCAGAACAGCGGGTTGGCAATGAACCACAACCAACCGTAATCCACGGTGAGCTTGAGGTTCGGTGCGACTTGCTCGAGGTAGTCTTGCACCTTCGGGCCCATGTAAAGCGTTGCGCTCAGCGTGGCTTCACCCTCGGGAGCCACGCTGCTGGTGGGGCCAGCGAAGGCCACTACGTTACGATCTCGAGAATCGGTCGTTACGTAGTAGAGATTCTGCTGGTTTTGAGGCGGTGCCCAGGCGGACACAAAGTAGTGCTGGATGATCGCTATCCATCCGCCTTGGGCCTCGCGATTCTCGAAGTTACGTTTTTGGATCGTATCGAAATCGATCTTCTCGTAGCGCGCTTCAGGCGTGGAATAGGCGGCCCCCAGGTAGGAGTTCATCCCCATGGCCACACCGCTAGACGGGTCCGGGCTATTGTCGCGAGCCAGCTGGCCAATGAATCGAGCGGAAACCGGTGCTTCGGTATTGTTGGCCAGGTAGTAACTCACATTGACCGCATAGCTACCGCGCTCGAATGTCAGACGTTTGATGACGTCGACACCATTCACGTTAGCTGTCAAATCGACGCTGATCTGCTCTTCGTCATCGCCCAAGCGGTACTCGTTACGCTCGGGAGTAAAAGCAATGCGGCTTGCCTGACCATCCAGTTGAAGGCCGGAGCGAGCAACATAGCTGCGCGTGGCGTTATCTGACAACAGCACGTAATTACGGTCGGAATCCAGCGTTAGTTTGTGCTGCGGCAAGGCTGCGTAGACGATATCGCCACCGAAGGGGTCGATGCGTACGTCTAGAACATCCGTGGTGACCGCAATGAAATCACGGCTGGCGGTGTCGCTTTGCTCATCGCCAACGCCTTCGCTAATAGCGTTGTTAGGCGCAGAAGTACTGGGGACGGAGAGATCGTCGCTACCGCTTTCGTTCGCAGGAGCCCCATTGCTGCTTTGGGTGATCTCTGGCGTCGAATCGTAGGTAGTCTGCCCGTAATCCTGATTCCACTGTATAACCAGAAGGTAGGCTAGTACGGCCAGTGGAATCAGTAATAAAAGTCGTTTTACGTCCATGAGGGTTCTGCCCGATGGGTGGTGAACATGCTAATGGCGCAGTGTCATTTACTCGACCCATGACACACGAAAGCCTGCCAAGCGGCAGGCCAAGGTCGAGCGGCGAGGTGCGTCGTCAAGCGTCACGTGTTACGCCATTAGGCGGGGGAGGTGCAGACACCGCCTGTGCGTCGCGCTGAAGCCGTTTCCACATGCCGTGTAGCTGGCGAGTGAGCGTTTCGTTATCGATATCCTGAGCGCCGCGCTTTGCCAATATCACAATATCCACAGAGGGTAAGTGATCTTGACGCAGACGAACAGATTCCCGAACGAGTCGCTTGAAGCGGTTACGATCAACAGCGAGCTTCACATTTTTTTTGCTGACCACCAGTCCAATGCGGGGATGTCCCCGGGTACTCATGCGCGCGAGCGCCATCATACCTTTGCCATGAACTTTCAGGTCTGCCTGTTCAAACACGTGACTAAAATCCCCAGCGTTTAGCAAACGTAAGCACCGGGGAAAGCCTTGAGGCGACACACGCAATCCGAGATCAGGCGCTCAGACGCTTGCGGCCTTTGGCGCGGCGGCGTGCGATCACGGCACGGCCGTTTTTGGTTGCCATACGAGCACGGAAGCCATGCGCGCGCTTGCGCTTGAGAACGCTAGGTTGAAAAGTGCGTTTCATAACTCGTTATTCCCACGTGGTTTAGGACGGAAAGTGAATTCCAAAAGACCCGGTCCAGTGAGGAACTAGCCGGGGAGTTTCAATTCAAGACCGGAAATTGTAGAGACTTCCCGCGCCGGGTGCAATTTTTCCTTGCATAAAAAGCTCGAAAAAGGCAATGGCGGCGCGTCTCCGCTGTGGAGTCGATTCAACTTGGGGCACACTACTATTACTAATGAAGTTATTTAAAACCTACTGTTATTAATAGTGGGGATACTATTTGTGGATAAGTGGTTTTAGCACAATTTTATCAACAGCTTAAAATAATAAAAAATCTGTGTATAAGCATCGAATAACGAGCGAATAAACTGTGAGTTTGATGTGGTCAACCGAAGACAAAACAGCCCAAAATAGAGTTGTACCCATGGCATCACTGGGTTTTCCTGAACCCTTACCTAAAGTTGTCCACAGGTGAAAAAGAGCCGTTAGTGCGTGTGGATAACCACTTCGTTGGGCGCTACAATGGTCGGCCGTTTTCAACCGATGGTGAGATGAGTGTCACTCGCGCTTTGGCAACAGTGCCTGGACTACCTGCAGGACGAACTGAATTCACAGCAGTTCAATACCTGGATACGTCCGCTGCAGGCAGAAGAAGGAGAGTCCAATGAGCTACGCTTGTTGGCGCCGAATCGTTTTGTGCGCGACTGGGTGAGTGATAAGTACGCCAAGCGTATTAGTGAGCTAATGCGCGAGCTTGCCCCTTCTAAGCCTCCCAAAGTGAGCCTGACCGTGGGCAGCCGACGAGCGGCAGCCCCTGCGCCACAGCCTAGAGAGCTTGGCAATCCGGTCTCGGCAGCTCCCGCTCAACCGGCTTCACCTGCTGTCCATACGCCCCCCCGGGGCGATATTGGCGATGAGCGTGAAATCGACCAGCTACGTGAAGAGAGTAGCCCTAGCCGTCGTGGTAACGAGCGCCAGGTGCAGGTAGAAGGCAGCTTGAAGCACAGCAGTGGCCTAAACCCTAATTTTACCTTCGACACCTTTGTGGAAGGTAAGTCTAACCAGCTGGCGCGTGCGGCTTCTCGTCAGGTCTCCGAAAATCCTGGTGGCGCTTATAACCCGCTGTTTTTATACGGTGGTGTTGGCTTAGGTAAAACGCACCTAATGCATGCGGTGGGTAATGCGCTGGCGGGCCGACGTGAAAATGCCCGCGTGGTCTACCTGCATTCCGAACGCTTTGTGGCCGACATGGTAAAAGCGCTGCAGCTTAATGCGATTAACGACTTTAAGCGCTTCTACCGCAGCGTTGATGCGCTTCTGATTGACGATATTCAGTTTTTTGCCGGTAAAGAGCGCTCTCAAGAAGAGTTCTTTCATACGTTTAATGCGCTGTTGGAAGGCGGTCAGCAGATGATTTTGACCTCTGACCGCTACCCCAAAGAGATCAGTGGCGTTGAAGAGCGGCTGAAGTCGCGCTTTGGGTGGGGGCTGACCGTCGCCATTGAGCCGCCGGAGCTTGAGACCCGAGTGGCAATTCTGATGAAGAAAGCCGATCAAGCCAAAGTGGATCTACCCCACGATGCTGCTTTCTTTATTGCTCAAAAGATTCGCTCAAACGTGCGTGAGCTTGAAGGCGCGCTGAAGAAGGTGATTGCTGACTCCCACTTTATGGGTAAAACCATCACTCAAGACTTTATCCGCGAGTCGCTCAAAGACCTTCTGGCGCTGCAGGATAAGCAGGTGGGAGTGGATAATATTCAGCGCACGGTGGCTGAATATTACAAAATCAAGGTGGCGGATCTGCTCTCTAAGCGGCGCTCCCGTTCGGTAGCGCGCCCGCGACAGGTCGCTATGGCGCTGGCGAAAGAACTAACCAACCATAGCCTGCCTGAGATTGGCGATGCATTTGGGGGCCGCGACCACACCACCGTGCTGCACGCCTGCCGAAAAGTAAAAGCACTGCAGGAAGAGAATGCGGATATCCGTGAGGATTACAAAAACCTTCTTCGTCTGCTAACCAGTTAACCTTTTTTGTTTACGCCTGCCATGGGCAGGCCTTTCAGGATAGAAAACCGGAGTTTCGATGAAATTTACCATTTCCCGAGAGGCGCTGCTTCGCCCGCTGACTCTGGTGGCGGGCGTAGTAGAACGGCGCCAAACGCTGCCTGTGCTCTCTAACGTACTGATTCAAGTTGAAGGCGATCAGGTCGCTCTGACCGGTACGGATCTAGAAGTTGAGCTAGTAGGCCGCACGGTCGCCAGCCAAGTTGACCAAGCGGGCGCTGCTACGGTGCCGGCTAGAAAGCTGATGGATATTTGTAAATCGCTGCCCGATCAGTCCGACATTCAGTTAGCGGTCGAAGAGGGGCGCGCGATATTACGTAGTGGTCGTTCGCGCTTTACACTTTCTACACTTCCTGTAGCAGAATTTCCTAATATTGAAGATGCCGATGGCAGTCAGGAACTCAGCGTTCCGCGTGGCACGCTTAAGCATTTGATTGAGTCCACCTCCTTTGCCATGGCGCAGCAGGATGTGCGTTATTACCTAAACGGTATGCTGCTGGAAATTCAGAGCAATTTGCTGCGTACGGTCGCGACCGATGGACACCGTTTGGCGATGTGCTCGCGTCCCATTGACGTGGCAGTAAGCCAGTCTCAAAAGCTGATTGTGCCCCGTAAAGGTATCCTAGAGCTCTCTCGCCTGTTGGATGACAGCGATGAACCTGTCAGCCTTACCTTGGGATCAACGCATGTTCGTGCGCATACAGGTGACTTCACGTTTACCTCTAAGCTTATTGACGGCAAATTCCCCGATTATGAGCGCGTAGTGCCGCGCAATGGCGATAAGGTGCTGATTGCCGAGCGTGCCGAGCTTCGTCAAGTGCTGTCACGTACCGCCATTCTCTCCAACGAAAAGTACCGTGGTGTTCGGCTGTATCTTGAGGAAAATAACCTCAAAGTAATGGCCAACAACCCTGAGCAGGAAGAAGCGGAAGAGAACATTGCCGTGGAGTACAGCGGTAGCGCCATGGAAGTGGGCTTTAACGTTGGCTATCTGGTGGATGTGCTCTCTGTGCTTGATGAAGAGCGCGTACAAATTACCCTAGCCGACCCGAACAGCAGTGCCCTGCTGGAAGAGCCTGGCGGTGGTGATGCGCTGTATGTTGTTATGCCGATGCGCTTATAACCGCATTGGGACTGAATGAAAACGGCGCTTCTACTTGTCAGAAGCGCCGTTTTCGCATTTGGCAACGGATAGCGCGTTTTATGGTCTTACTAGGTAGCATTCGCGGATGAGCGTGACACAACTCACTTTTCACGGACTGCGTAACTTGGCCCCGGTTACGATCCATCCGTCACCACGTATCAATGTTATCTATGGCGTGAACGGTAGCGGTAAGACCAGTCTTCTGGAAGGTATTCATATTCTGGGCATGGGACGCTCTTTTCGTACTCGTCAGCTGAAGAATGCCATTCAGTCAGAGGCGCCGTATATGACGCTGTACGGCCGCTTGGCAGGAGATCCTGAGGTGACGCTGGGGGTAAGGCGAATGCGGGCTCAGCGTGAGCTGGAGCTGCGTTTGCGTGGCGAAAAGGGTGTCCGATTGGCTGAGCTGGTAGAAGCTATGCCGCTCCAGCTTATTAATCCTGATGCTTTTCGTTTGCTGGAAGGGTCACCCGCTGGTCGCCGTGAGTTCTTAGACTGGGGAGTGTTTCACGTGAAACATCACTTCCTAGACGCGTGGCAGCGGACTCGCCGGGCGGTGAAACATCGGAATGCACTCCTTAGGCGTGGTAGAATAGCGGCCAGTGAAATAGCGGTGTGGGAGCAGGAGCTTGCCCATTGGGGAGAGCAGATGGATAGGCTACGCCAAGCATGGTTTAGTGAGTTCTTGCCCGTATTTGATGAAACACTGAAAAAATTGCTGCCGCTGCCCGGGTTAACACTCCGCTATGCCAGAGGCTGGGATAAACAACGCTCGCTGGCAGATGTACTGCACGATAGCCGAGAAACCGACCAGCAGATGGGGTTTACGCAGCAGGGCCCACAGCGCGCCGATTTGCGTATTCGGTTGAACAAGCAGCCCGCAATTGAGGTGCTTTCCAGAGGCCAGCAGAAGCTGGTAGTGAGTGCATTAAAGCTCGCTCAAGGAAGGCTTCTGGAAAGTACCGCACAGCGGCACTGCATTTATTTGATAGATGATTTACCGGCAGAGCTGGACGAGCATCACCGCCGCCAGTTCTGCACTTTGCTTGAAGAGATGCAGTGCCAAGCATTTATTACCAGCGTCGAGCCCACCGCGCTAAGCGATGTCTGGCAGCCCACTACTGCCGTTGAGATGTTTCACGTGAAACACTCCGAGCAAGGGTTTAGCCAGTGCCAGCCAGATGGGTAGACGACACGGAACGAGACAGACTTCACGACGGAGTGGTCAATGAGCGAGCAGGCTTACGATTCATCAAGCATCAAGGTGCTCAAAGGGCTAGACGCAGTACGTAAGCGTCCAGGCATGTACATCGGTGATACCGACGACGGCACCGGGCTGCACCACATGGTTTTCGAGTTGGTGGATAACTCCATCGATGAAGCCTTAGCAGGCCACTGTAGCGAAATTCGAGTGGTCATCCACGCGGATGAATCGGTAACCGTGAGCGATAATGGCCGGGGTATTCCGACCGAGCTACACGAGGGCGAGGGCGTCTCTGCGGCGGAAGTCATCATGACGGTGCTCCACGCGGGCGGTAAGTTCGACGATAACTCTTATAAAGTATCGGGCGGCTTGCACGGCGTGGGTGTGTCGGTGGTGAACGCGCTCTCAGAAGAGCTGCGCCTGACGATTTGGCGCCAAGGGGAGGTGTTTGAGCAAATTTATCATCACGGCGTGCCGCAAGCGCCGCTAAGCGTCGTAGGAAAAACGGAAAAAAGCGGTACCCGCGTGCATTTTCGCCCGTCTCCGGCGACGTTTGCCAACATCGAATTCCACTACGATATTCTGGCGAAACGCCTGCGTGAGCTCTCCTTCCTCAACTCCGGCGTTGCAATTCGCCTGATGGATGAGCGTAGTGGCAAGGAGGAGCTTTTCCATTACGAGGGCGGCTTGAAAGCCTTTGTTGATCACCTCAACAAGAACAAGACCGTTCTCAACCCGGTTTTCCACTTCAATGCGGAGCGGGAAGATGGGGTGGAAGTCGAAGTGGCCATGCAGTGGAGTGATGCGTTTACAGAAAACATCTTCTGCTACACCAACAACATTCCCCAACGGGATGGTGGTACTCACCTGGCAGGGTTTCGGGCAGCGCTCACGCGGACATTGAACCATTACATCGAAGCCGAAAATCTGCTCAAGAAATCGAAGGTCAATACCTCCGGTGATGACGCTCGTGAAGGTTTGACGGCCATCATTTCGGTGAAGGTACCGGACCCTAAATTCTCCTCGCAGACCAAGGACAAGCTGGTTTCTTCCGAAGTGAAAACGGCGGTAGAGCAGGAGATGGGGCGTCTGTTCGCAGAATACCTGATCGAAAAGCCCAATGAAGCCAAGTCGATCGTCAACAAGATGATCGACGCGGCGCGCGCCCGTGAAGCCGCCCGTAAAGCACGTGACATGACGCGTCGTAAGGGGGCTCTGGACATTGCTGGCTTGCCAGGCAAGCTGGCTGATTGTCAGGAGAAAGACCCCAGCCAGTCAGAACTTTACCTGGTGGAGGGTGACTCGGCCGGCGGCAGTGCCAAGCAGGGTCGTGACCGTCGTACCCAGGCCATCCTGCCGTTGAAGGGTAAAATCCTTAACGTCGAAAAAGCGCGTTTTGACAAGATGCTCTCTTCCGCTGAGGTAGGGACGCTGATCACGGCGTTGGGGTGTGGTATTGGTCGCGAAGAGTTCAGCCCTGACAAGCTGCGTTACCATTCGGTCATCATCATGACGGACGCCGACGTGGATGGTTCGCATATTCGTACGCTGCTGCTGACGTTCTTCTTCCGCCAGATGCCCGAGCTGATCGAGCGGGGCCATATCTTCATTGCGCAGCCACCGCTGTACAAGATCAAGCGTGGCAAGCAGGAGCTCTACCTGAAAGACGAGCAGGCCATGGTGGACTACCTGACCACGACGGCACTGGATGGCGCAGGGCTCCATGTGAATGCTGATGCACCGGGTATCGCAGGCTCGCAGCTAGAGGCCCTGGTGAATCAGTACCGCAATGTCATGAAGCGGATTGATCGCCTGGCACGTGCTTACCCCATAGAGGTATTGAAGCAGGTAGTACATGCCACTGCACTGCAAGGGGAAGCTAGCCTGAAAGATCGCGGTACCATGCAGAACTGGATTGGTGAGCTTCAGAAAGCCATGGATGACAAAGTGGCTTATGAGGGCGGCCCGCGTTATCAGTTCTATCTTCAGGAAGACACCGAGCGTGGTCTGCACCTTCCCGCAGTGTCACTGATTGCCCATGGCGTGACGACTAATTATGTGTGGGGGTTGGATTTCTTCGAGAGTGCTGACTATCGCGCGATTGCAGGGCTTGGGCAAACGCTTAACGGGCTGTTGGAAGAGGGCGCCTACATTGCCCGTGGCGAGCGTCAGAAGCCGGTTAGCCACTTCTCTGATGTGTTGTCCTGGTTGATGCAGGAAGGCCAGCGTGGCCTGTCAGTGCAGCGCTATAAAGGGCTGGGGGAAATGAACCCGGATCAGCTCTGGGAAACCACCATGGACCCCGATAGTCGCCGCATGCTGCGCGTGACCATTGAAGACGCCGTTGCCGCCGATATGATGTTCAACACCTTGATGGGCGATGAAGTAGAGCCACGCCGTGACTTTATCGAAACCAACGCTCTGGTGGCGAATCTTGACGTATAGCGCTGTACTCCATCAGCTAGCGGTCGTTAATGAAAGATGTTTCACGTGAAACATTGAATAAGAAAAGCCGCAGTGGGCATCGCCCTCTGCGGCTTTTTTGTATGAGACTGCTGTAAGAGCCTGGAGTGTGCAGGTTTGGCGCTTAACTCACCTTCAGCCACGCCGTGGGTGAGTATCCAGTGCACCGGCTAACAACTGGTCAACGAATTCAGCAAGGTCATTGACGACCAGCGTGTGTTCCAGGCCCACACTTTTGGCTAGCGTTCTCTCACCTTTGCCTGTCTTTACCAGCACACTTTGGCAACCTACCGCCTCTCCGGCCTGCAGATCTCGCAGGCTGTCACCTACCATCCAGCTACCTCCCAGGTGATCCAGGTCAAGTGCCTGCTGTATTTGCGTCAGTAGGCCGGGCAACGGTTTTCGGCAGGTGCAGGCATCTTGCGGGCCATGGGGGCAATATGCGATGTGCGCAATCTGGCCACCTTCGGCTTCTACCAAGGTGCTCATGTGATGGTGCATGGCGGCCAGGGTGGTTTCATCGTAATAGCCCCGTGCAATGCCTGATTGGTTGGTGGCCACGGCTACCGTAAAGCCGGCCTGTGAAAGCCGCGCGATGGCCGTAATGGAAGCAGGGTAGGGCACCCACTCCGCCAGGGACTTGATGTAGTCATCCGAGTCGTGATTGATGACGCCATCCCGGTCAAGAATCACGAGCCGTTCTGGCATCAGAGAAGTCATCGAAGGCATGAAAGTCCTATTTACTGCGTAGGTGCTGATTCAGTAGCGCCAAGGCATGCAGGGTATGGGCAATTTTCTTACCATCGCTGCCAAAGCGTTGGAAAGGAATTTTCTGGAGACGCTGCAGGCGCGGCAAGGTCGCCAGAAAGCGTTCGCGTACATCGTCGCGGGTGGCCTGCAGGCCGTCCATCAGGGCTGCGGTCAGGCGTTCACGATGAAGTGGTCGTTTGCTCAGCTTGCCATAGAGAGAAAATATGAAACAGTGCCAGTCGCGCACCATGCAGTCGGTGAGTTCGTGTACCTGGCCTGGGTTCGTTTCGAAATCGATGAACACGACCCCATCCTTGTTGACCAGTATGTTGCGTGCAAAGGCCTCGCTAAGATAGCAGCTGCGCTCATGCACATCATTGAGCGCTGAAATACCAAGGTTTAACAATTGGTCGATATCGCCTGGTGTTTGCGCCTGGGTCAATTTCTCCAGCAGCGTGGCTGCGGGCTCATCCTCACTGCCCGCATCGGCCAGCAACAGGGCATCGGGGGTTTCTGCCAGAATAGTCGGTACGGCGATGCCTGCGGCAGACAGCGCTTTAATACGGCTGGCTTCCAGCGCCACGCTCTCTTGGCCGCCCAGGTTGGGCACCGGCTTGAGTGCTTCGATGTTCAGCCACCGCGCCATCAAGGTCAGCGGCAGGTAAGCCAGCCGTGAGTTACGTTTGGCGGCTTTTTTCAGCCAGACCTTTCGCCCTGCCAGCTCATAGGATGCCATGTTGGACTGCTGCTGAGGCAAGGTGTCGAAAAGAAACATATCGTACATGGCCAACTCCCTTGACAGCGTAAGTGCATGGCCGCCCGGTATGTCAGACGCAGCGGCAATTGAAATGTTTCATTAATTTTATCTTGAT
Organism: Halomonas sp. Ps84H-12; assembly: GCF_024124725.1. Taxonomy (NCBI): domain Bacteria; kingdom Pseudomonadati; phylum Pseudomonadota; class Gammaproteobacteria; order Oceanospirillales; family Halomonadaceae; genus Halomonas; species Halomonas sp. Ps84H-12. The sequence goes on from NZ_JAMXSJ010000027.1 coordinate 27,033, forward strand.
GTTTCACGTGAAACAAAAGCTTCATTGAAAACATTCAGCAAAAACCCGGCCACCAGGGCCGGGTTGCATGCGTTTACAAGGAGAGGCTTACTGGGGTAGCTGAGAAATATCCGCGACTTCGAGGAAAAGCGCTTGCAGGCTGGCGAGCAGAGCAAGGCGGTTGCGACGCACGGCCTCGTCATCGGCCATGACCATGACCTGATCGAAGAATGTATCGACCGGCTCACGCAGCGTTGCCAGGGTGTCCAGGGCCTGTTGGTACTCACCGGCGGCAAATAACGGCGCTACCTGCTGCTGGCAGTGGATGACGGCCTCCGCCAGTGTCTGCTCGGGGCTCTCCTGAAGCAGTGTGGTATCGACTTGCGTGCTGCCATCGTGCGCCTGCTTGCTCAGGATATTGGAAACACGCTTGTTGGCAGCCGCCAGAGCGGTGGCTTCCTCACGCTGAGCAAAGGCTTTGACGGCACGTAACCGACGCGCAAAGTCCAGCGGCTTGCTGACGGGACGAGCACGCACAGCCAGGTACATCTCGGCGGTAATGCCTTCGTCCTGCCCCCAGGCGCGGAAGCGGTCGAGCATATACGTCAGTACGTCTTCTACTAGGCCGTCGGCTTTTGGCAGATTCTGGTGCTGATCAGCCGCCACTTGCAGCAGTTCACGCAAGTCGAGATTCAGCTCGCCTTTCACCAGAATGTTCAGCACGCCAATGGAGGCGCGGCGCAGGGCGAAGGGGTCTTTTGCGCCCGTGGGGCGCTGGCCGATACCGAAGATGCCCACCAGGGTATCTAAACGATCAGCTAGTGCCAGCGCTTGGCCGGTCAAACTTTGCGGAATCGCATCGCTGGCAAAGCGGGGCAGGTATTGCTCTTCTAACGCCTGGGCGACTTCCGCCGGTTCGCCATCCTGCTCGGCGTAGTAGCGGCCCATAATGCCCTGCAGCTCGGGGAATTCGAGTACCATTTCGGTAACGAGATCACATTTGGCCAGGGCCACGGCGCGTTGTGCATGAGCCACGTCACCCTGGATGCGCTCAGCGATGAAAGTGGCGATGGCCGTGCTGCGGCGGGCTTTATCCGCCAGCGTGCCCAGCTGCTGCTGGAAGACCACGCTTTCTAATTGCGGAATGCGCGAGGCCAGCGTGTGCTTGCGGTCGGTATCGTAGAAGAACGCCGCATCCGCCAAGCGTGGACGAATGACCTTTTCATTGCCGGAGATCACCTGATCAGGGTCTTGGCTCTCGATGTTCGAGATAGTGATGAACAACGGCTTCAGCTTGCCCTGATCATCCAGCAGGTGGAAGTACTTCTGGTTGGCCTTCATGGAGGAAATCAGGCACTCGGCAGGTACTTCCAGGAAGCGCTCGTCGAAGCTGCCGGTGAGCGCCACGGGCCACTCCACCAAACCGCTCACCTCGACCAGCAGGTCTTCATCGATGACCGCATTGGCTTCCTGAACCTCGGCCTCGGCGAGCACCTGCTCACGAATACGCTCGCGGCGCTGCTGGCGGTCTGCCAATACGTAGGCATTTTCCAGTGCCGCAAGGTAGTCGTCGGCATGCTCAAGTTGAATTGCATCCGGCGCGTGGAAGCGATGGCCGTAGGTGGTACGGCTGGCTTGAAGGCCAAGGGCTTCGGCGGCAATCACCTCGTTGCCATACAGCGCCACCAGCCAGTGAACCGGGCGGGAGAACTCAACGCGCGATGCGCCCCAGCGCATGTTCTTGGGCACCGGCAGCGACTGTAGTGTTTTACGCACCATCTCAGGCAGTAGCGCTTGAACGCTGTCGCCCTGCTGCTGTTCGCGGTAGCCAAGCCAGGTGCCCTTATCGGTTTCCAGGTGGATCAGATCATCCACGCTGACACCGCAGGAGCGGGCAAAACCTTCTGCCGCTTTGGTGGGGGCACCGTCTTTAAACGCGGCGGCCAGGGCAGGGCCTCGGCGCTCTACTTCACGGTCTGGCTGCTTGTCGGCAAGCCCGGTGACTTGTACGGCTAAGCGGCGCGGCGTGGCGTAGGCGGTCACCGCTTGGAAGGGAATTTCGGCTTCCTGTAGGCCTTTTTCAATGCCGGCAGCAAACGCGTCTGAGAGCGCGTCCAGCGCGGTTGGCGGAAGTTCTTCTGCGCCCAGTTCTAATAAAAGCGTATCAACGGCCATTATGCGTCTCCCTGCTCGGCGAGCTCTTCTTGTAACAGTTCACGGCGTAATGCTTCCGGTGCCATGGGGAAGCCTGCTGCTTTACGAGACTCGAAGTAGGCGGTAGCGACGTCACGCGCCATGGTGCGTACGCGCAGGATGAAGCGCTGACGTTCCGTGACGGAGATCGCGTGGCGTGCGTCCAGCAGGTTAAACGTATGGGACGCTTTCAGCACCTGCTCGTAAGCGGGCAGCGGCAGGCTTGCGGCCAAGAGTTTGCTGCACTCTTTTTCCTGGTGATCAAACGCCGCGAAGAGCTGATCCACATCTGCGTGCTCAAAGTTATACGCAGACTGCTCGCGCTCGTTTTGCAGGTAGACATCGCCATAACTCACTTTGCTGCCGTCCGGCGCGATGGCCCATACCAGGTCGTAAACGCTATCGACGTTCTGCAGGTACATGGCGATACGCTCAAGCCCATAGGTCAGCTCGCCGGTGACGGGGTAGCACTCGATGCCGCCCGCCTGCTGGAAGTAGGTGAACTGAGTCACTTCCATGCCGTTGAGCCATACTTCCCAACCAAGGCCCCAGGCACCTAACGTGGGGGACTCCCAGTTGTCTTCCACGAAGCGCACGTCGTGGATCAGCGGGTCGAGCCCCAAACGCTTCAACGAGCCTAGGTAAAGATCCTGTAGGTTGCTGGGGGAGGGCTTCATCACCACCTGAAACTGGTAGTAGTGCTGCAGGCGGTTGGGGTTTTCGCCGTAGCGGCCGTCGGTTGGACGGCGGGAAGGCTGAACGTAGGCAGCGTTCCAAGTTTCTGGGCCAATCGCCCGCAGGAAGGTGGCGGGGTGGAAGGTGCCCGCGCCGACTTCCATATCGAGGGGCTGGAGGATGACGCAGCCCTGTTCTGCCCAGTACTGTTGCAGAGCAAGGATCAAGCCTTGAAAGGTCGACACATCGGGTGTCGATTGGTTTGTCGAAACACTCATCGCGGAAAGCACCGTTGGCCATGAATTCATAAGCCGTCAAGTATACAATCACAGGCAGATGGGTTATAGGCACGTTAGCCAAAGAGCCGCTTTTGGTAAGGAGAACGAGATGATCGTGGTAACAGGCGGTGCCGGGTTTATCGGCGCCAATATTGTCAAAGCGCTAAATGCTCGCGGCCGTGACGATGTGATGGTGGTCGACGACCTGCGCGATGGCACCAAATTCGTCAATTTGGCGGACTGCACGCTGGCTGACTACTTGGATAAAGACGATTTCATCGCCCGCGTGAAAGCCGCGCTACGTGGTGAAACGGTGGACTTGCCCACCATCGATGCGATTTTCCATGAAGGGGCCTGTTCGGATACAACCGAGTGGGATGGGCACTACATGATGGAAAATAACTTCGAGTACTCCAAAGTGCTGCTCAACTACTGTGAAAAACTGGGTATTCCTTTTCTGTACGCGTCGTCAGCGGCGACCTACGGCGGCAGCGAGGTGTTCAAGGAAGCGCCAGAGTATGAAAAGCCGCTCAACGTCTACGGCTACTCCAAACTGCTGTTCGATCAGCACGTTCGCTCGCGCTGGAACGAGCTGACCACGCAGGTGGTAGGTTTCCGCTACTTCAACGTTTACGGGCCGCGAGAGCAGCATAAAGGCAAGATGGCCAGCGTGGCGTACCACAACCACCTGCAGATCCGTAACGGCGAAACGCTGAAGCTGTTCGGTGCTTACGGCGGCTATGAGGCCGGTATGCAGAGCCGCGATTTTGTCTATGTGGGTGACGTGGTCGATGTAAATCTCTGGTTCCTGGACAACCCCAGCGCCTCGGGCATCTTCAATTTGGGCACTGGCCGTGCGGAGCCGTTCAAGGCGATTGGCGAAGCGGTCATCGACTTCTATGGCCAGGGCGAAATCGACTACATTCCCTTCCCCCAAGAGTTGAAAGGGCGCTACCAAAGCTACACGCGTGCCGATATTAGCCAACTGCGTGCGGCAGGTTGTGACGTGGAATTCAAAACTGTCGCCCAGGGCGTTAAGGCGTACTTGGAGTGGCTAAATGGCTAACTCTGCCAAGCGACTGCTGGTAGTAGGCCCCTCCTGGGTAGGCGATATGGTCATGGCACAGAGCCTGTTTATGACCTTAAAAGCGCGCTACCCGGGTGCCACCCTTGGGGTGGTCGCCCCCGCTTGGTCTCAGCCGATTCTTGAGCGTATGCCAGAAGTAGATGAGGTGTTGCCATTGGCGGTGGGCCACGGTGAGTTTGGGCTGGCAAGCCGCCGCGAGCTGGCGGCCAGATTACGCGGCCGCTTTGACCGCGCCATCGTGCTGCCGCGCTCCTGGAAAGCAGCGCTGGTGCCCTTTATGGCGCGCATTCCCGAGCGGGTGGGTTTTTTAGGTGAGCACCGCTACGGGCTGTTAAAAGAGCGCCGCAAGCTAGACAAGCAGGTGCTGGACCAAACCGTTAAACGCTTTGTGTCACTAGGGCTGCCTTTGGAGGAGGCGCAAACCGGTCAGTTTGCGATCCCCAAACCACGGCTCACCATTGATCGGGATAATTTGGTGAACCTGCGTCTTACCCACGCACTGTCATCACGCCCCGCCATAGGCATGATGCCGGGCGCAGAGTATGGCCCGGCCAAACAGTGGCCGCTTGAGTACTTCCACCAACTGGCAGCAAGGCTGATCAAAGATGGCTTTGAGGTGCGCGTACTGGGCGGGGCCAAAGATCAGGCGGCGGGGCAAGCCATTGTGCAGGGCTTACCTCACGCGCATAACCTATGTGGAAAAACGCAGCTAGCGGATGCGGTGGATTTGCTGGCCGACTGCCGTCAGGTTGTGACCAACGATTCGGGCCTGATGCATGTGGCAGCCGCCGTGGGCGTAAGAATCCATGCGCTTTATGGCTCCTCCTCACCTGCCTACACGCCACCGCTCACGAACAATGCGGTAATTCACTACCTGGGGCTCTCCTGCTCTCCGTGCTTTCAGCGAACTTGCCCCCTGGGCCACACCAACTGCTTAAATGAGCTAGACGTAGAGCGCGTTTACCAAGCCATGCGTGCTGACCGGCAGAACGCTAACGGGGTGATCGTTAGTGCATAATCTCTACTTCGTCGGCGAGATCGGCGGGTGTCTCTGTGACCTGTTCAGCGATGCTCTCTTCGCTTTCACGCCGCTGTGGGGCGAGCCCTTCCCAGAGTCGATGCTGGAGGGCTGTCTCCTCCCGTAGCCGCTCATTCAGCGTCTCAAGCCCATGGGTTTCGACCAGCGTCGGCTGACTGCTCAGCAGTGACGCACCTAACCCGGCACGGTTATCGTTCAGCGGCAGGCCCATGGCATCCAAAATAGTGGGAAACACATCCAGCATGGTAGCGCTTCGACGCACCCGCTGTGGCCTAATGCCATCACCTAGCATGATGAGCGTATTGTCGCGATCCAGCGCGGTGAGTTGATCCCATACCGATACGCGCATGGTGAGATGATCACTTAACACTACGACCAGCGTATTCTCCAGCAGCCCCTCTTGCTCTAACTGTTCGATAAAATCACGCGCTTGGCGCGCAGAGCACTCCACCGAGTAGAGAATATCCTGACCATCGAATTCGCCCTGGCGGTCCTGGCAGGTCTGTGAGGGGAACCCACTAGGCGCGTGCCCCGCGATGCTCAAGTTCACCACCGCCCAGGGGCCGTTATCTTCTTCGTTCAGGCGGCGTATTTCGTCAGCAGTAAAGTCGTATAGCGTATCGTCATACAGCCCCCAGCTATTCACATACTCTGGGTCATCGAGTTCAGGCAGCAGCTCCTCTTTGCCTTTCACGGTATTGAACTGGTGGCCGCGATAGAAAAGCCCCTTCCCGGCAAACTGCGTGCTGGCACCGCCCAAAAAGCTAAGCCGATAGCCTTGTTCAGCCAGCACATCTCCCAAGCAGTCAACGCCAGGTACTACCTTGGAAAGCGGTTCAAACTGGCTATCGTGTAGAAGTCCCGCAGGCATAAGCGGCACGCCGCACTGGCTGGCGATCATCCCAGCCATTGTCCAGCCGGTATTCTCCATCTGGTGAATGCCCTCAAACACCAGCCCGCGTTCGCCCAGCGCGGTTAAGTCCGCATACGCATCACCAAACAGCTCATTGCTGTAGGTGCGCTCTATGCTCTCTAAATACATCAGCAGTAGGTTGGGGGCATCGGGCTGGTCGCCGGTAGGCGGTGGCACATAGCGGCGGTCTAACCACGCGCCGTCGTCAGTCACAATGGCGGCACTGCGCTGGCCAATGCCATAGAGCAGCGGGTTAGCCGCCAGCAGCGCAATGGCAAAGAAGCGCTCGGTTAACCGCCAGCGCTGATCGTGGCGCGACAACCACGTTACGGATGCCAGCACCGCCAGTACGGTGAGCGTGTAGGACAGTGCCAGCAGCATTTTACCTGCCCCGCCATGCTCCGCCATGCCCGCCTGTAAATGAAAAAACACCGCCCCGAGGTCGACGTTTCCGAAGCTGTCGGCCAAATAAACATAGATGCTAAATAGGCTAAGTGGCGCAAGCGACCACGGCCACATAGCCCGGTAGCGAGCATTGAGCGGTGCACCCCAACGCAGTTTTAGGCCGACCCCAATCCATACGGCTGCGGTCAAAAAGAGTGTCCACCAGGGCAGGCGAGTTAGCACAGTAGCGGCATAGCCGAGGCTGAGGCCAATCACAACCAGAGGTAGCCAGGGGGTAAGTTTGAGTGACCTTAAGGCGGGCATTCTGTATCCCTTTTCAGAACGTGCTAAATGAGTGGTTCAGCTTATCAAAAGTCGCGCGCTGTGGCCGTGTTAGCATGCAACTAAACGCGCCATGGTAATGAGCACCATGGCCATGGGTCTTAAACCAAGTGGGCAAAGGTGAACCGTGTCTATTTCCGCTGTGTTAATAGTCAAAAACGAAGCGCACCATTTACGTGAGTGCCTGGAAACGCTGACCTGGGCCGACGAAATCGTGGTGCTGGATGCGGGTAGCCAGGATGACACCTGCGCGATTGCGCGTGAATTTACCGACCATGTGAGCGTTAATGCCGATTGGCAAGGCTTTGGTATTCAGCGCCAGAGGGCGGAAGCCCTGGCAAGCAGTGAGTGGATTTTGATGGTTGATGCTGATGAGCGCGTAACGCCTGAACTGCGCGACAGCATTAAAGATGCTGTTCAGCAGCCGCCTGCTGCCTATAGCGTGAGCCGCCTGTCGTGGTGCTTTGGCCGCTTTATTCGCCACTCTGGCTGGTACCCAGACCGCGTGCTGCGTCTTTACCCGAAAGGTCAGGCAGGGTATAACGCCGCGTTGGTGCACGAGAAGCTGGTCGTCGACGCAGGCCTTGCCGAAAAGCCGTTATCCGGCGACCTGCTGCACTACACCTACCGCGACCTGCGCCACTATCTTGAAAAATCTGCGCATTACGCCCAGGCCTGGGCAGAGCAGCGCGCCGCACAGGGGAAAACGGCCACGCTGTGGCAGGGCATTAGCCACGGGCTGGCCTGCTTTCTCAAAATGTATGTGCTTAAGGCGGGGTTTAAAGATGGCAAGCAGGGGCTGTTGTTAGCCCTGCTGTCCGCTCACTCAACCTTCGCTAAGTACGCGGATCTCTGGGTTCGTACGCAGACCTCCGAGAAGCAGCGCTGAGATCTGGTGGGCTGCCGCGTCGAGATCGATGGCAGTCATGTCCTGTGTGTCAGCGCCTGAAGGCGGGCTAAACGCCAGGCGCTTTTCCGCCCGGTTGCAGGTTTGCCAGCGCAGCGGCGTGGCTGAGCGCTTGGCCGGATAAAACCCCGCCGTGGCAATGTCCAGGCAGCCTGCGATATGCAGCGGCCCGGTTGAGCCGGCAATCAGCATATCCGCTCCGCCAAGCTGTAGGGCAAAGTCGTCGACACCTGCGGTGTCGGGGAAGTGGTCTGCTACAACACCATTTGTGGCAAGCTGCTCCCTCAACTCTTGTGCCTGGGGCTGCTCACTGGGGCCAGCGCTGATCAGCCAGCGTAGTGGTAGGTGCTGGCACTGCTGGTGCACTTGAGTGATCAGCGCTGCGTACTGCGCTACCGATAGATTCACAGCCGAGCCGCCGCTGCCAGGATGAACCACCACCACGCGCTCTGAAGCGTCGTTGACCAACGTTTGTCGCTGTTCATAACGCTGCGCGAAATCCATCGGCCAGAAGGGGGGCGAGGGCAGGGTGGAAAGCGTTAGCGAAAGGCGAGCCAGCAGTTCACAGGCCAAATCGACGTTGTACTGGTACTCCGGCTTTGCTGATTGCGAGCGGCGCTGGCGTACCCGTACGTTATAGAACACCTGCGCCCACTTGGTCGCCGGGGCAACGCGCAGCGGAATGCCTGCTTTCATGCCTAGCCAACCAATGCGCGGTGTCGAGAACAGCGTTAGCAGTGCATCGAATTTCGATTGTTTCACGTGAAACAATAGCGCCTGCTGCGCCGCTTTATCGGCCTGGCTGCCAGGGTCGATAATGACCTCGTCCACCCATGGGCACGCATTGGCTAACGGGGCCGTATAGGCAGGCACCAGTACCGTCACGTGGGGCGCAGGCGATGCCTGTTTCAAACACGCCAAAGCTGGCCACGCCAGCATAAAATCGCCGATTTTATCGTTACGCACGACAAGCAGTTTCTGCGCCATGATTTTAGGCCCCGTTAATAGCAGCCTGTATACTACAAGAGATTGTATTGATTGTTTAACGGTGCGCGGCTGGGTAGGGAATACGATGGCAAATAAGGTACTGCAACTGTGTCTTTCAGATGGCAAAGGCGGGATGGAGTTATACGTAGACCGTATTATTGAAGACCTGCAGTCAGAAGGGTGGGAAGTCTTCGGCATCTGCCTGAAAGATACCAAGGTAGCCACCTATATGCAGCGCAATGGGATTCCTTATAAGGCCTTTGCTAGCAACAGCCAGGCGCTCTCCCACGTATTCTCCATACGCCGCTGGCTGATCGAACAGAATATCTCTGTTATTCACTGCCATAAATCCAGTGATTTACGCCTCACCACGCTGTTAAAAGCACTGCTACCAAAACTAAGAATAATTTACACTGATCACGTGGGTGGGCAGCGCCCCAAAAAAAGCCCTTATCATCGTGTTGCCTATGGCAGTGTGGATCTTGTGCTCTCTATCAGCCAAGCAACGCATCAGCGTAATGTCCGCAATTTACCGCTTTCCCAGGAGCGTGTGGTTTGCTTGCCCCACGGGGTCGATATCGAGAAGTACCAGCCCACGAGTGACTCTGCTGCCATTGCGGCCAAACGCGAAGCGCTGGATGTTCCGGCGGATGCGGTGATGATTGGGTTGCCAGGGCGCGTCACACCGGGTAAAGGCCAGGACATATGGGTGAAAGCGCTGTTGGAATTAGACCCATCGCTTAACTTCTATGCGCTCTCAATTGGTGGCACAGACTATGCCTCCGGAGGTGTGGAAGCGTTTTATGCTGAGCTGCAGCGCCTTATCGCGGGTAACCCGTTGGCAGATAAAATCACCTTTTTAGGGCATCGCAGTGACCTCACGGATATTTTGCCGGTGTTAGACGTGGTGTGCATTCCGTCAGAGAACGAAGCCTTTGGCCTCACCATTATCGAATCCATGGCCTGCGGGATGCCTATTATTGGCTCGAATACCGGGTCGCTGCCGGAGCTGCTCAGTGCTGATGCTGGCGTGCTGGTAGGGCCGTTTGATGTGCCCGCCTGGCGAGAGGCTATGGATAACCTGATTCGTGATGCGGCCACACGAAAGGCCATGGGGCTTGCCGCGCGGCGGCGAGTCGAGGAGCACTTCAGTAACAAGCAGCACGTGAAGCGCTTAATGGAGATCTACTCAGTGTCGGCATAGCCTGCGTAAAGCGGCGCCATCAGATTTTCCACTTGGCTAGGGGCAAACTTCACCACAGACCGTTCCAGCCGCTGCAAGTTGCCCGCTTGCCATTTGCCCGGCGGGCGCAGTCGGCAGCGGTCGAGATCGATGAGCCAGGGCTTGCCAGCCTCATCCACCAGAATATTGCGGGCGTTGAGATCCACATGATCGAGCCCTGCCTGGTGAAACCGCTTGATCATGGCGCCTACGCGCATCAACAGCGCCTCGTCTGCCTCTTCGGCGCTCAGTAAGGAGGCGAGCGCTCGGGCGCCCGGGATGCGTACGGTCAGCAGGGCCGCCTCATAGGTCAAACCGAACCGAGTGACGCAGCAGGCCACTGGGCGAGGCACGGGAAGCCCTTGCTCATACAGCGCGGCGGTCAAGCGCACTTCACGAAACGCTCGTGTGCGCTCTGCCCCCAGCCAGACATAGCGTTGCTTGCTGACCTTGGCGATGAGCCCACCGCGCTGGTAAGGGCGCAGCACCCACTGCTCGTGGTCGCGTGCTTGCAGGAACAGGCTGCTGCCCCGGCCAGGCGCTTCGCCGACTACCAGGCCTCGCGATTGCCAGTAATCTGCCTCGAACAGCGCCGTGCTCAGTGGGTGAGTCGGGGAGGACAGTTGGTGTGATGCGGATGCGTCACTTAAACTGTCTGCATCATGTAGAATCAGCCCATTTTTCTGCTGGAGTGCCGCTAAGCGCATGAAGCCCTCTCTGCCTGCTCAACCAAACCATATTGCTATTTTGCGCCTCTCCGCTCTGGGAGATGTGTGCAATCTCGTGCCCACGGTGCGAGCGTTGCAGCGCCAGTGGCCGAACGCGCGCATTACCTGGATTATCGGCAAGGGGGAGCACAGTTTACTGGCCGGGCTTTCCGGGGTCGAGTTCGTCGTGTACGACAAATCGACGGGGCTCTCCGGCATGCGCGCTATCTGGCGCGAACTGGCGGATACCCGCTTCGATGTGCTGCTGCATATGCAGCAGGCCATTCGCGCCAGCGTGCTCTCGCTCGGGCTTAAAGCCAATGTGCGCGTCGGCTATGACAAAGCCCGTGCCAAGGACGCCCAGCACTGGTTTACCCAACACCAGCTAGCGCCCCATGCCAACGCCCACGTGCTGGAGTCATTCATGGACTTCGCCCGTTTACTGGGCGTCGAAGACGACCGCCTAGAGTGGAATCTCGCGGTGCCCGCAGTGGCCTATGAGGAAGCCCGCGCTATCAGCGGCGATGCGCCTTATTTGGTGATCAACCCTTGTAGCAACGCGCGGTTGCGCAACTTCCGCAACTGGTCCGTGGAAGGCTACGCCAGCGTGATTGAACACGCGTGGGTGCAGCACGGTCTTAAGAGCGTACTCACCGGTGGCGGCAGCCCGCTTGAGCGGGAAATGGGTGACCATATCGAAGCGCTCTGCCAGTCAGGTAGTGTGATCAACGCCATTGGCGGCACCTCGTTGAAAGGCGTATTGGCGCTGATCGATAACGCCCGCGCGGTGATTGCCCCGGATACGGGTCCTGCGCATATGGGCAACGCCATGGGCACGCCGACGCTTGGCCTCTATGCCACCACCAACCCTCAGCGGGCCGCCCCCTACTTGTGGCGCGATTTTGCCGTCAATGCCTACCCCGATGCGGTACGCACCTACCTGCATAAACCGGTGGACGAGGTGAGCTGGGGGCAGCGAGTACGCCATGCCGATGCCATGGACTTGATCAAGGCTGACGATGTGATTGCCAAGCTAGACGCGCTGTTGGCGCACACCGCAGCGCAGACCACAACAGGACCCTCGGATGAAAGTTGATTTAACCGCCCTGGAACATGCCCGCGTACTGGTGGTAGGCGACGTCATGCTCGACCGCTACTGGCACGGCGGCACCTCGCGGATCTCCCCAGAAGCGCCGGTGCCCGTGGTACGCGTGGAAGATGCCGACGACCGCCCCGGTGGCGCAGCCAACGTAGCGCTCAACGTGGCGTCATTAGGCGGCCATGCGGCACTGGCGGGTGTGGTGGGCGAGGATGAGAATGCCGAGCTGCTCACCAAACGCCTGGCTGCATCTGATGTAAGCACTTACTTTCAGCGCAGTGCCGAGATTCCCACGATCACCAAGCTGCGAGTGATGAGCCGTAACCAGCAGTTGCTGCGCTTGGACTTTGAGCAGCGCCTCGACAGTGTGGATACTAGCGGCCTGCTGACACAGGTTGAGCAAGCCCTGCCTGAGTGCGACGTGGTGATTTTATCGGACTACGGCAAGGGCACGCTCAACCAAGTGGAGCGGCTGATCGAGATGGCTCGCTACCACGGCAAGCGAGTGCTGATCGACCCCAAGGGCCAAGACTTCACCAAGTACCGGGGGGCCAGCTTGATTACCCCCAACTTAACCGAGTTTGAAGCCGTGGCGGGCCCATGCGCCACCGACGCCATACTGGCCGAGCGAGGCGAAGCGCTGCGTGCTGAACTTGAGTTAGAAGCGCTGCTGATTACCCGCAGTGAGAAGGGCATGACGCTGATTCGTGAAGGCCAAGCACCACTGCACCTGCCCACCCGTGCCCAGGAAGTGTTTGATGTCACGGGGGCAGGCGATACCGTGATTGGCCTGATGGGTCTAGCACTAGCCGCTGGCCACTCGCTGCCGGAAGCAATGATGCTGGCGAACCTCGGCGCGGGCCTAGTGGTGGCCAAGCCGGGCACCGCCACGCTCTCCATTGCCGAACTCTACACCGCGCTGCACGGCGACAAGCTGGCCGAATTTGGCGTGATTACGCAGGCAGCATTGGTGGAGGCCGTGCGCGCCGCGCAGCGTCGCGGCGAGCGCGTGGTGATGACCAACGGCTGCTTCGATATTCTGCATGCGGGCCACGTGGGTTACTTAGAGCAGGCCAAGCGTCTGGGCGACCGCCTAATTGTGGCGGTCAACGACGACGCCTCCATTGGTCGCTTAAAAGGACCAAAGCGCCCCATCAACCCGCTGAACCGGCGGATGCAGGTACTGGCCGGGCTCGGCGCGGTGGATTGGGTCGTGCCGTTTAGTGATGACACGCCCGCCGCCCTGATTGAGCAAGTACTGCCGGATATCCTGGTTAAAGGCGGCGACTACCGCCCCGAGGATATCGCTGGCGGCAGCGCCGTGATTGCCAACGGTGGCGAGGTGAAAGTGCTGGGCTTTGAAGACGGTGTGTCCACCTCGGCGATGATCAGCTCGATTCTGGATCGCGAAAGTTAATGGCGCTATCCCGCTGGCCGCGATTGGCCTATTCGGCGGTGCTGTATGGGCTAGCGCCGCTGATTGGCTGGCGCATCTGGCGTGAGCAAGTACCCACTTACTCGCGGCTCCAGCGGCTGGGGATGCGCCTTGAACCACTGCCGCCCGCGCCACGCATTTGGCTGCACTGCGCCTCGGTAGGCGAGGTACGCGCTGCCCGCCCGCTGATCGAAGGGCTGCTGGCGCGGTTTCCTCATCATAGCGTGTTGCTGACCACCATGACCGCCACCGGCGCCCAGCAGGCGCTGGCGCTGATCGCAGAGCAGAGCGCTACCGATCAGCGTCGTCTTACCCACCGTTTTCTTCCTCTGGATTTCCCCGGCGCGGCCAAGCGCTTTGTGGCCCGCGTACAGCCTGAGCTTGCCATCCTGTTTGAAACTGAGCTGTGGCCGAATCTGCTTCACGCCTGCCACCGGCAAGCGGTGCCTGTTGCAGTGGTCAACGGCCGACTATCGCCCCGCGCGTTTGCCCGCTACCAGCGTCTTCGCCCGCTGATGCACAGCGCCTTAGCCAATGTGACGTGGCTGGCTGCCAAGTCGTCACAGGATGCCGAGCGTTTCCAGGCATTGGGCTGCGCGCCTAGCACTACCAGCGTGGTGGGTTCGCTGAAGTTTGAGCAACCCTTGCCGACCAAGGCACTAAAAGAGAGTGAGTGCTTACTACAGGCATGGGATGGGCGGCCCGTTTGGGTAGCGGGGTCCACCCGTGAAGGGGAAGAGGCGCTACTGCTGTCGGCACACCGTCAACTGCTTAAACACTTTCCAGAGGCGCTTTTAGTGCTTGTTCCACGCCACCCCCTGCGCTTTGACGACGTGGCTCAACTTTGTGAGCGTGACGGCTGGGAGGTCAGTCGCCGTAGCCAGCAACAGCCTGTCACGCCTTCCACTCAAGTGTATTTGGGCGACACATTAGGCGAGCTGTCAGTGCTGTACGGTGCGGGGAGCGTGGCTTACGTGGGCGGCAGCCTGGTACCGCTGGGTGGGCACAACGTGTTAGAGCCTGCCGCATTGGGTAAGCCCGTGCTGTGTGGTCCGTCGCTGGAGAACTTCAGCGATGTTGCCGAGCCGCTGTTGGCGGCCAAGGCGCTGACCGTGGTTGATTCCGTAGCAGCGCTTGCAAGCGCCTTAGCAGAGTATATCGCTTGCCCTCAGCGTGCTCGGCAGGCGGGTGAGGCAGGGCAGGCGGTGATCGAAGCCCATCGCGGGGCGCTGTCGCGCACCCTGGATGGGCTTGGCCGCTACTTATAGCGCCGTCCGCTCTACGCCATCAGTCTTGCCCAGCAGCAGTATGTCGGCGCCGCGTGCGGCAAACAGGCCGTTGGTAACCACGCCGACAATGGCATTAATGCGCGCTTCCATGGCGACCGGATCATCAATCATAAAATTAAAGCAGTCGATGATATGGTTGCCGTTATCGGTCACCACCCCTTGGCGATACACGGGCTCGGCTCCCAGCTTGACCAACTCCCGCGCCACGTAGGAGCGCGCCATGGGAATCACCTCCACCGGCAGCGGAAAGCGGCCTAGCTGTGCCACGTATTTGGAACCATCGGCGATACAGATGAAGCGTTTGGCGCAAGCGGCCACAATCTTTTCACGGGTCAGCGCTGCGCCGCCGCCTTTGATCATATGTAAGTGAGCATTTACTTCGTCTGCACCATCGATGTAGAAAGGCACGTCGCCCACATGGTTCAGTTCAAACACCTCGATACCCAGGCCTTTCAGCCGTTCGGCACTGGCTTCCGAGCTGGCAACAGCACCTTTAAACCGGTCGCGTAGAGGGCCTAAGCGGTCGATAAATAGGTTGGCCGTCGAGCCGGTACCGATGCCCAGCACCGTGTCTTTATCCAGGTGAGGCTCTATTTCGCGAATGGCGGCATCCGCCACGGCAGCTTTTAGTTCATCTTGTGTCATGATGGTTCCAGTATCAGGAGAGGCAGTCGCCCTTAGTATAACGACCTAATCGCTGGCTGCCGATGGAAACGCCGCTAGACGTTGCTAGGCGTAATCTGCTACCAATAAAGGTTTTGTTCGCACCCGTCAGGGTCACGTCATTTTTCTGGGATGTCAGCATGCTCGAAGCAACCGTCAAAAAGATCCTCCAAGCCCGCGTTTATGAAGCCGCTTGCGAGACGCCTATTTCTTCCGCTCCCTTTTTGTCGCGTCGTTTCAACAACCAGATTTTGATTAAACGCGAAGATTTGCAGCCAGTGTTCTCGTTCAAAATCCGCGGGGCCTACAACAAAATGGCCCAGTTGACCGATGAGCAGAAAGCCAAAGGCGTGATCGCTGCTTCGGCGGGCAACCACGCCCAGGGGTTAGCCATGGCGGCTAAGCTGATGGGCGTGAAAGCGGTGATTGTCATGCCGCGCATTACGCCGGACATCAAAGTGCAGGCGGTGCGTGCCCGTGGCGCGAAAGTGGTGCTAAAAGGTGATGCCTTTGCCGCCGCCGCCGAGCATGCCCAGGAGCTGATCAAAGAGCACGGCTACACCTATATTCCGCCGTTTGACGATATCGACGTTGTGGCAGGCCAAGGCACTATTGGCGTTGAGATTCTGCGCCAGCACAGTGGCCGGTTAGATGCGATTTTTATCCCCGTCGGTGGCGGCGGGCTGATTGCCGGAGTGGCCGCCTATGTGAAGTACCTTCGCCCGGATATCAAAATCATCGGTGTAGAAGCGGAGGATAGCGCCTGCTTGAAAGCCGCGCTAGATGCAGGTGAGCGCGTGGTGCTAGACCAAGTGGGTGTGTTTGCCGAGGGTGTGGCCGTGGCGCAAATTGGCGACGTGCCGTTCTCACTGGTGCGTGACCTGATCGACGATGTCATTACCGTGAACACCGATGAGATGTGCGCGGCGGTCAAAGACATTTTTGAAGATACCCGCGCGGTGGCAGAAACATCAGGGGCGCTGTCGCTGGCGGGTCTCAAAAAATACGTTCAGCAAACCGGGGCGGAAGGCGAGACGCTGCTGTGTATTAACTCTGGCGCCAACACCAACTTCGACCGCTTGCAGCACATTGCCGAGCGCACCGAGTTGGGTGAGCAGCGCGAAGCCATTCTGGCCGTCACCATTGCAGAAAAACCTGGCAGCTTTAAGAAATTCTGCCGCACGCTGGGCAAGCGTATGGTCACAGAGTTTAGCTACCGCTACGCCGACGATAGCGAAGCGCATATCTTTGTGGGAGTTCAGGTAAAACCAGGCGGTGAAGACCGGCAAGCGGTGATTGAAAAGCTGCGTGAAGGCGGTTATCAGGTGGAAGACTTAACCGATAACGAGTTGGCGAAACTGCATATTCGTCACTTAAGCGGTGGCCGCCCCAGCGAACGTTTTGAAGAGGAGCTTTACCGCTTCGAGTTTCCTGAACGTCCTGGCGCATTGATGAACTTCTTAACTCAGCTGCCACACGACTGGAACATTTCGCTGTTTCACTACCGTAACCACGGGGCTGCCTATGGCCGCGTTCTGGTGGGCATGCAGGTGCCCAGTGAAGATCGTACCCATGTTGCGGAGTATTTAGACGCGATTGGCTACCGCTATTGGCAAGAGAGTGATAACCCCGCTTACCGGCTCTTTATGGCGTAACACTATGTAAGTGCTTACTAACGGTGCATGCCAGAGCAGCTAGGCAGAGAGGTGTTGTTAAAACGTTTAATTAAGGGGTTAAAATAGTGCTATTAGCAGTTGTCATTGAGCCCCTTATGGCCCTATAGTCGTGAGCGAAATTAGTGAAGTGGGTCATCTTCTCAAAATGAAAAACTTGGTGACGCACTAAGGGCATTTGGCAACTGTTAAACACGTTGGAGAAGAGGCATGCGGCGTAGAAAGCCTGATATGGTGATGGCGTTAACAGTGGTGTTTTTACTGGGTGTATTAGCCACTGGATATGCACAGGCGCTGTCGGGGAGTTAACCAACGGTTAACAGCAGCGTACTAAGTGCTAACGCTATACCTGCTAGGTGAACACATAAAACGGGCTGATCATTTTGATCAGCCCGTTTTTGTTGGTCGAACGACGCCAATATCGCTCACCACCGCATTGAGAGGGATATCCCAAGGCTCAACAGGCAGTGTATCCACCTGCTGGCAGGCATGGGCCACACCAATTAGTGCGGGGGCTGGCCCAGGTCGACGCATAAACGCCAAGCTGCGGTCATAAAATCCGCCCCCCATGCCCATACGGTTAGCCTGCTGATCAAAACCCACCAACGGTACAATCAGTGTGTCCAGCGCCCACGCGGGCAGCCGGTTGCGGCGCTGGGCAGCAAAGCGCGGGCAGGGCTCGGCAATGCCAAAGCGATTTTTGACCATGGGCGTTGTCTCCCCGTAGGCCACAAACCAGAGGCGGTTATCGCTCAAAGGACGTAGAACAGGCAAGTAGATGGTGACACGGCGCTGGCGCAACCAAGGGATTAACGGCGTCGGGTCGATTTCCCCGTTGACTGGTAAATAGAGGCTAATGCGTTTGGCGCGCTGAAGCTCTGGCATGCCTTTCAAACGTTGGCAGAGCGTATAGGCAGCCTGCTTTTGCTGTTGGGCGGTAAGAGTGCGGCGTCGGCGTTTGAGTTCGCGACGTAGCGCAGATTTGTCGTTGGGTAAGGTGTGAGTCATAACGCGGAAGGTCATTACAAAGTGTTCCCCAGAATGCCGCTGTCGTTCTGGCCCTGAACCTACTGGTTCAGGTGGGTGGCCGCAGCCAAACCGTCAGGCTTTCCGACGCACGGACATGCACACGGGTCTGGCTAGCATTTGGCCCCCTGGGTACTGCACATAGGCTCGAGGGACTATAACGACTGGCGTACATCCCAGAGAACATCGCTATCCTAACAGAGCCGCCGCTAATGCCAAAGTATCGGTTGAAGATGTTGGAGGGCTTAAGGCTCTTTGCGCGGCCGAGTGCCCGCAAGTGCTCGCTCAAGCCGATCATTTAAGCGGTTGAGGTTGGCTTCTCCGGCGCGGTGCTCATCCAGCGCTTCCAGCAGCTCGTGGGTAATATTTAGCGCCGCCATAATCGCGATACGCTCGCTGCCCAGCACGCTGCTTTGGGCATGAATGCCGTGCATGGCGCGGTCCAAATAGCGAGCAGCGCGTTCAAGCTGGACTTCTTCGCCCGTGTCGCAGGCAATCATATAGCTGCGACCCAGTAGGGTGATCTCTTTCGTTGGCCGCTTTGCGTTACTCATCAATGGCTCCAGCACGGGCCAGCAAGGGGCCCGATGCGTTAACATCACTACATAGGAAGGATAGACGGGGTTCACTATAAGAGAGCCGCTTGTGCGGGGTCAACGCGCAGGCTCGCCCGCCTATCCTCGTGGTCTTATCTTTACACTGTATAAAGCGAGCATGAATCATGTCATTGATTGACGAGCGCCAGGAATTTTCTGACATAGCGGATGTATTTTTACTTCACGGTAGTATGCAGTCTCCTGCGTTTTTGGATGGACGGCTGTGCGGCTTATTGGCTCTGCGCGACGTGACGGCCGAGGCGTGGCTGGAAGAAGTGTGTCTCAGTTTGGGGGTAGAGCAACCCCGTGACCCGGCCAGCGCCGAGCGGCTGCTAGGCTGGCGTCGTCAAACCCTAGAAGCGCTGAGCGCCAGCGACCTGAACTACGCGCCATTACTTCCCGATGAGCTGTTCTCTTTGGCAGAGCAGGCCCAAGGGCTGAAAGAGTGGACGCTTGGCTTTATGGAAGTAGTGGATGAGGTGGCCGATGACACCCTTCGGGAGCGCTGGTCGCAAACGCTGAAAGAAGCGATTGATGATCTGGAGGGCCTTGGCCAGATGGAGACCGATATCGACGATAGCACGGAAAACGAGAACGACCTGTTTGCTTTAACCGAGCATGCCCGAATGGCGGCCATGTTGCTGTACACCGAACAGCACCCGGGTAAGCCACAGGTAGAGCAAACCGACGCCCCCGTTCATTGAACCCACTTCACGCTTGCATAGGAGCCGTTATGCTCACGCCACTGCCTCGCCCTGCTGCTATTCAACCAGACGAGTATCGTCGGCGCCGAGAAGCGCTGATGGCACAGCTGCCAACCAGCGCCGCGCTGGTGGTGCCTGGGGCGTCGCTCGTCACCCGCTCCCACGACAGCGAATACCCTTTTCGCCAGCAGAGCGACTTCTACTATCTAACGGGCATTCAAGAGCCTGACGCGCTGCTGGTACTGCTACCAGGCCGCGCTGAAGGGCAAAGTGTAGTGTTCTGCCAAGACCGCGACCCCACTATGGAAGCCTGGACCGGCCGACGACTAGGAGCGCAGGGCGTTGTCAGCCTGCATGGTATCGACCAAGCGTTCGAGAACGCTGAGCGCGACGACCTGCTGCCAGAGCTGTTGGATGGCCGTGAGCTGCTCTATGCGCCGCTGGATAACCCCGACGCGGTTAGCATCGCTGAAGAGGCGCTTGCCCATGCCCAAGCGGGCATGCGCCGAGGCAAGCCCGCACTAAAAGGCTGGCTGGATAGCCGTCCACTGATTCACGAGATGCGCCTCATCAAAAGCCCCGCTGAAATTGCTTTGCTGCGTCACGCAGCAGCCATTTCAGCCCAGGCCCACGTACGCGCTATGCGCACCTGCCAAGCCGGGCTAAGTGAGTACCAGCTTCAGGCCGAGCTGGAGCACACTTTTGTGTGGCACGGCGCTAGCGGGCCTGCCTACGGCACGATTGTGGGCGGCGGCGCCAATGCCTGTGTACTGCACTATATTGAGAACAGTGATGTGCTGGAGGAGGACACGCTGGTACTGATTGACGCTGGTGCAGAGTTTGATCTCTATGCGGGCGACATCACGCGCACCTTCCCGGTGAGTGGGCGCTTTGATGATGCTCAACGGGCGCTTTACCAAGTGGTGTTAGATGCCCAGGTGCGTGCGGTGGATGCCATTGCGCCTGGCGCTACGCTAGCGGACATCCATCAGGGCGTGGTGCATGACCTTACGGTTGGCCTGATTGAGCTGGGGCTTTTAGAGGGAGACGTTCAGGCGCGCATTGATGACGAAAGCTATCGGCGCTTTTACCTCCATTCCACTTCTCACTGGTTAGGGTTGGATGTACACGATGTGGGCACCTACCGCTTGGACGAAGCGACGCCGCGCCTGCTTGCCCCAGGCATGGTGCTTACCGTGGAACCTGGGCTCTATATCCCTGATGAAGACGATATTCCCGCTGCCTATCGCGGTATTGGCATTCGTATTGAAGATAACGTTGTGGTTACCGAACAGGGGCATGACATTCTCACTGATGGCGTGCCGAAACAGGTAGACGAAATAGAGCAGTTGATGGTTAAAAAATAACCAGCAAAAACGGTCTGTTTTTTTGTTTATGTAAACTACGTTACGAAATTACGTTTAGCCAAGGTGCTTATAATGTAAGTGCGTTATATAAGCGCGTATTGTGAAGAGGAGAAGCCAATGCATGGGGCAGAACAGGTAACGCCTGCACAGCAGCAGTCGCCCACCCATGACATCGTGATTGTGGGCGGTGGGCTGGTGGGTGCCAGCTTGGGCTGTGCATTGGCACCGCTGATTGAGCGCTATGGCTGGCGCGTCGCCATCATTGAGGCCAATGCGCTACCGCAGAGCGCCGAGGAAACGACGTGGCAGCCAAGCTTTGATGCCCGCGCCAGCGCCATTGCTGAAGGCTCGGCACAGCGCTTTCGACAGCTAGGCGTGTGGGAAGCGATGCAGGTCGAGGCCACACCGATTAATCGTATTCATATCAGCGAGCGGGGCCGTTTGGGCGCGACGCGTCTTAATGCACAAGAGCTAGGCGTCGCTGCCTTGGGTCACGTGATACCCAACGCTTGGATGGGACGCGTGTTGCATCAGAAGCTGCAGCAATTACCGATTGAGTGGCACTGCCCAGCCACGGTGGCACAGATGACTCCCACGGCCAGCGGCCACCATTTGCGGCTTTCCGATGGCAGCGAGCTAACGGCCGCGCTGACCATTTTGGCCGATGGCGGCCGCTCGGGGCTGAAGGAACAGCTAGGGATTGCTAGCCGCCGCCACTCCTATGAGCAGACGGCGGTCATTGCCCATGTGGGCATTAGCCAGCCCCATCAAGGGATTGCTTACGAACGCTTTACCTCCGAGGGACCCATCGCGCTGCTGCCACTGCCGGGGCAGGCTATGGAGCTGGTCTGGACCCATGCCAGCGGTAGCGAGCAGGCACGATTATCGCTACCGGATCATGCCTTCTTGAGCCAGCTTCAGCAGGCGTTTGGCGACCGAGTCGGGCGCTTTGCCCGCATTGGCCAGCGGTTTAGCTATCCGCTTTCGCTGGTGACTGCAGAAGAGCCCGTGCGCCCCGGCTTAGCCGTGCTGGGCAATGCGGCCCATGCGCTGCACCCAGTAGCTGGCCAGGGCTTCAATTTAGCGCTGCGTTCAGTGATGGATTTGGTTGAAGCGCTCTCCCAAGGTGCTCAGCAGCAGCACTCCTTGGGAGATATGAGCACGTTGCAGGCGTTTGAGCGCCGCCGCGCCCAAGACCGCGCCAATGTGATCCGCTTTAGTGACGGCTTAGTGCGGCTGTTTGGTTACTCATTGCCGCTGCTGCCCCACGCCCGTGGCGCTGGGTTGATCGGCCTTAATTTGATTGGCCCGCTGCGCCGTGGCTTGGCACGCCGCGCGATGGGCCTGGAGCGCTGACGCTCTTATCAGTGCCCTCAATGACCCAAGCCAAGGAGTGTTATGACAACGCAATCACAAGCAGCTAAGCCGCCCGTCACGCGTTTCGATGCGGTAATTGTTGGCGCGGGTATGGTGGGCGCTGCGCTGGCCGGGCTACTGGCAGAAGCGGGAATGCAGGTGGCGCTGGTGGAAGCCAAGGCATCGCCGCTGCGCCTGGATGACGTCGCTGGCGAGATTCCTGCCCCCCGCGTTAGCGCGCTGACCCCGGTGTCCCAACGGCTGCTCACGCATTTGGGCGTATGGCCCGCCATGGCGGCGGCAAGGGTAACGCCTTACCGCTATATGCAGGTGTGGGATGCTGAGGGTAGTGGCCATATTCACTTCTCGGCGGACGAAGCGGGCACCGCCGTGCTCGGCCATATTGTAGAAAACGATGTCACACAGGCCGCGCTGAATCAGCAAGTTGCCAAGCAGCCGACCCTGACACGCTTCGATGGCGTCAGTGTATCGGCGCTACAGACGACTGCCAGCGGCCGCTGGCTGGTACTGGAGGACGGTAGCCAGCTACAAACGCCGCTGGTGATCGCTGCCGACGGCGCACGCTCTGCCTTGCGAGCGCTAGCAGGCATCTCGGTGGCGGAGGAGTCCATGGAGCAAGAGGCGGTTGTCACCACGGTGCGCTGCGCACAGTCCCACGGCGCTACCGCTCGCCAAGCCTTTATCGGTGGTCGTCCGCTGGCTTTCTTACCGCTCACTGCCAATGGAGATGATCGCTTCTGTTCCATTGTATGGTCCACAACGCCTGAGCATGCCTGTGAACTCACCGCTTACTCTGCTGAGGCACTGGGGAAGGCCCTTGGCGAAGCTTTCGACCATCGCCTGGGCGATGTCATGCCCGTGGATAGCGCCTATCGGTTTCCGCTGGTGCAACGCCACGCCCAGCATTATGTGCAGCCCAACTTGGCTCTAGTAGGCGATGCCGCCCATAGCATTCATCCGCTGGCCGGGCAGGGCGTTAATTTGGGATTAATGGACGCGGCGGTATTAGCCGAAGAGGTGGTGGCGGCATGGCACCGGGGTGCCCCTTGGGGTAGCTTGGCCACGCTGAGTCGCTATGAGCGCCGTCGGCGCTTGGATAACACGGCCATGCTGGGCTTAATGAAAGGCTTTAAGGTGCTGTTTGGCAGCCATCAGCCAGTGTTTACGCTGGCGCGCAACCTGGGGATGAGTGGCATGAACCAGCTCGTGCCGCTTAAGCGTGTGGTGATGCGGCAGGCGACCGGAGAGCGGGGCCGCCTGCCGGCGTCGTGCCGCTAGCTAGCCGCGGCGGCGATCCACCACGTTCAGCGCTTTCAGCAGGTTAAGGGCTTCGCTGAGCTGGTAGTCGTCGCGCAGCCGCTGAGACATGGCGGCGCGCTCCGGGGGCATATCGTCTTGGCTGCTTAAGTGGCCGTCTAGATCTGCTTCGCGAATTTCACGACGCCCTTCCGCGACTTCCAGACGGCCGCGTACCACCTCGACATCCGGCTCGATGCCTTGCGCCTGGATCGAGCGGCCATTCGGAGTGTAGTAAAGGG
This sequence comes from Halomonas sp. Ps84H-12, assembly GCF_024124725.1. Lineage (NCBI taxonomy): Bacteria > Pseudomonadati > Pseudomonadota > Gammaproteobacteria > Oceanospirillales > Halomonadaceae > Halomonas > Halomonas sp. Ps84H-12. Next base: position 50,513 of record NZ_JAMXSJ010000027.1, read on the forward strand.
CGGTAGTGAGCTTCAAACCTTCGCCGTTGCCCAACGGCATGATCTGCTGTACCGAGCCCTTACCAAAGCTTTCAGTGCCCATGATGACGCCCCGGCGCTGGTCTTGCAGAGCGCCTGCGACAATTTCAGCCGCTGATGCGCTGCCGCTGTTGATTAGCACCACGAGCGGTATGTCGCCCGCCGGCGTATCCGGAGAGGCAGAAAACGACATTTCGGTATCCGAGAGTCGCCCTTCGGTATACACAATCAGCCCTTCATCCAGAAAGAGGTCCGTCACTCCGACCGCCGCCTGAAGAACGCCACCAGGGTTATTACGCAGATCCAGAATTAAACCTTCCAGCGGCTGATCGCGCATCATGCGCTCAATGGCTTGGCGCGCCTGTTCGGGAGTACGTGACTGAAACTGGCTGATACGCAGGTAGCCGTAGCCTGGCTCCAGCGTTTCATGTTTGACACTCTCACTGCGGATCACTTCGCGGGTGAGCGTGAACTCGCGGGGCGACTCTTCACCTGAGCGCAAAATAGTTAAACGCAGTGGCGTGCCGGGTTCGCCGCGCATTAAGTTGACGACTTCCTGCAGCGATAGGCTATCGGTGGGGGTGCCATCGATGGCGACGATAATATCCTGAGACAGCAGGCCGGCCCGTGAAGCGGGCGTGTCATCAATGGGCGTGACGACCATCAGTTGGCCATTCTGGGTGCCCACTTCAATGCCGATACCGCCAAACTCGCCTTGGGCAGACTCTCGCAGGCTCTGATACTCCTCCTCGTCTAAATAGGCCGAGTGAGGGTCTAGCTCGTTGAGCATGCCGCGCATGGCATTGCGCAGTAAGGTGCGGTCATCCACTTCTTCTACATAGCCGCGTTTGATGCGCTCGAATACTTCCGCGAAGGTTTGTATCTCTTCTAGTGGCAGGTCGTCGGCAACGCTGTTCGCCGGTTGGGCTGCCAAGGGTAGCGGAGCAGCCAGCAGCGCGAGCGGAAGCAGGGTAGCCAAGAAGCGCTTGGCAGGGGCCGATACCTCGGTAACAGATAGCGTCATGCGGACTCCGCTAGGCGAAAGGCAGTGCCAGTGGCACTGCACGGGTTGTGAGGTTCATGGTAAAGAGAGCGACAATAAAGAACGTGACTATAAAGAGAGTAGCACCAGCTTATCCCGTCAACGGCGCGCAATCCAACGTTGCGGATTAATAGGTTCTCCGCCTCGTCGCACTTCGAAATAGAGGGCGGGTCGGGATTGTCCTCCACTATTGCCCACTCGGCCTATGGCATCACCACGACTCACCTGTTGACCGGGACGGGCGCTGAACTGTTGCAGGTGCGCATACAGCGTCATGATCTGATCGCCATGGTCGATGATCAATAAGTTACCGAACCCTCGCATCCAGTCGGCAAACACCACACGGCCTGAATGAACCGCCGTGACTGCCGTGCCTTCGCTGGCCTGAATCACGATGCCGTTGTAGTGAACCCCGTTCCGCCGCTGAAAGCTGGCGGTGATGCTGCCTTGCACGGGCCAAGGCAAATCGCCTTGGGTGCGGGTAATGTGCGTGGTAGGTGTGGGCTCTGCCAGGCGCGCCAGTTCGGCCTGAATCGCGCGGAGCTGTTGCTCGGCCTGTTCGCGGCTCTGGCTGAGATCGGCCAGGCGGTCGGCTTCGCTCTCGTAACGATCATCCAGCGTGGTCACGACGCTGCGCCGCTCCTCGGTACGGCGGGCCAGCAGCGCGCTTTGCGCTTCCAGTTCGTCCGCCAGGGCATCCAGCCGGGTCTGGCGCTCGGCCAGCGCCTGCTCGGTATCCACAAGCGCGGTATCCAGACGGGCGATATCGGTCAAGCGCTGCTGGCGCGCCTGTGTTAGCCGGTTTAAGTAGGCCTGCATGCGGTCAAGTTCAGCGGGATCGCTTTGGTTGAGCAGCAACTTCAGCTGGGGCGTTGGCCCCAGCCGGTAAAGCGCGGCAAGCTGCTGACCTAGCGCGGCGTACTGGGCATCGCGTTCACCCTCTAAGCGTTCGCGGTGCTGGCGTAGCTGGGTGGTTTCATCGGCGAGCTGGCGTCGCTCGGCCTGTAGCTGGTCCAGCCGCTGGTGGGTCTGGGCCAGCTCTGTTTCCACTTCCCTTAGCTCTTGCTGGGCGCTGTTCCGCGCTTGGCCGGTGGCACTCAGCCGCTCGGCCATGGCGTCAATCTGTTGACCGAGGGCATCGAGCTGCTCTCTGGCGGCCTGCTCGTCCTGTTGTGCCATCGCCGTCGACGAATAGCCCAGCATTAGCAAGGCCGTCGTTAATAAGGCCGTTCGAGCTAGCCGTTGCCACATGGGCATTACTCGAAGCGCAGCAGCGGAGTTCCGGTCATCGCCTCAGGCTGTGGCTGATTCATCATGGTCAGCAGCGTGGGGGCAAGGTCACACAGGCGGCCATCTTCGAGCTGGGCGGCGCGCTCACCAACGTATACTAGCGGCACCACAAAGGTGGTGTGGGCAGTTTGCGGTGCACCGGTTTCCGGGTGAACCATCTGCTCGGCATTGCCGTGGTCGGCAGTGATCAGGCAGGCACCGCCCGCGCGCTCAATCGCTTCCACCACGCGGCCAACGCAAATATCGACGGTCTCAATCGCTTTCACGGCGGCGTCGAAATCCCCAGTGTGGCCTACCATGTCGCCATTGGCGTAGTTGCACACCATGAGATCGAAACGGCCGCTATCAATGGCTTCTACAAGCTTATCGGTAATCTCATAGGCGCTCATTTCCGGCTTTTCGTCGTAGGTTTTAACGTCACGGGGGGAGGGCACCAGGATGCGCTCTTCGCCTTCGTACTCAGCTTCGTTACCGCCGGAGAAGAAGAACGTCACGTGGGGGTACTTCTCTGTTTCGGCAATCCGCAGTTGGGTGAGGCCGCGCTTAGCGACCACTTCGCCTAGGGTGTCGGTTAAGTCGGTGGGCGGAAACGCGGCTGGCGCGGCGATGTCCGCTGCGTAACGCGTCATCATGACCAAGCCATCACCGGCAAGCGTTGGGCGCGCACGGCGCTCAAAGCCGGTGAACTCTGCATCGGTGAAGGCGCGGGTCAGCTCACGAGCGCGGTCGGAGCGGAAGTTTAGGAATATCGCTGCGTCGCCATCTTGTAATGTGATGGCGTTACCGTTAACCGGCACGCTGGTCGCCGCCACAAATTCGTCAGTTTCGCCGCGCTGGTAGGCGTCGCGTAGTCCGCTTTCCGCGCTGGTGGCGGTGTAATCGGCGTGGCCGTCGGTGAGCAGGCGGTAGGCTTGTTCAACGCGCTCCCAGCGGTTGTCGCGGTCCATGGCGAAGAAGCGGCCAATGATGGAAGCCACAAAACCGTTATCGGCACCGACCAGTTCTGAAAGGCGAGCGTTGGCGCGCTCGATAGACGCCAGTGCGCTTTGCGGCGGCATATCCCGCCCATCTAGAAAGGCATGCACGTAGATGCGCTGGGCACCGCGCCGCGCTGCTAGCTCGGCCATGGCAATAAAGTGATCTTCGTGGCTGTGGACACCGCCTGGAGAGAGCAGGCCCAGCAGATGCACGGCACGGCCATTGGCGACTGCTGCGTCGATGGGCTTGGTGAGCACCTCGTTGGTATCCAGGTCGCCATCTTCAATGGCTTTGGTGATGCGCGTGAAGTCCTGGTAAACGATACGCCCGGCACCCAGGTTCATATGGCCGACTTCGGAGTTGCCCATCTGGCCGTCGGGTAGCCCCACATGACGGCCATCGGTATGCACGAAGGCGTGAGGGCGGTTGGCCCATAGCGCGTCCATCACTGGGGTGTTGGCCGCAGCGACAGCGTTGTAGGCGTTGTCGGGGTTGTGGCCGTAGCCGTCTAGGATAATCAGCGCAACGGGGCGCGGTGCAGGTGTTGTCATTGAAAATTCCCTCGTATTTGAGTCAGCCAAGCGACGTGAGGTGCAGTTTGAAACGCTGGTGAGGGCGGCTCAGCCAGTTTTCAGACAACACCTGATAATCGGGGTCGCGACAGGCGCGCGCTTGGGGCATCATAACGCAGGCAGCCGTCGGGCGTCATGGCCTGCGCGGTATGCCCTGTGACGTGTATACTTGTCGCGTTTCTGAGGGCGGTTAGGCCGCTTTTTTCTGCATAGACCAAGAGATTGTGTTCGCGATGATCGATCAGCTGTTCGAATTCGTAATGAACCACCCCCTCCTCGTGGGGGCATTTTTGCTGGTGCTCATAGCGTGGATTGTTTATGAAACGCGTAGCGCCTCCTCGAATGCGGTGTCCTCTACCCAGGCCACTCAGCTCATCAACCGCGAAGACGCGGTGGTGCTGGACATTCGTGAGAGCAAAGACTTCAAAGCCGGACATATCGCTGGCGCTCGCAACATTCCCCAAAGCAGCCTTGATAGCCGCATGAACGAGCTGGATAAAGTGAAAGCCCAGCCGATCATTGTGGTCTGCAAGCATGGCCAAAGTTCGGGCGCTGCCCAGGCAAAGCTGGAAAAAGCGGGCTTTGAACGGGCGATGAAGCTGCGCGGCGGCATGCTGCAGTGGCAGGCCGATGGTCTTCCCGTAGTGAAGAAGTAAACGACGAAAGCGGCCTCTGGGCCGCACGCTTTTTTATTGAATGAATAACGAGGAGTCTCCCATGGCGGAAGATAACAACACCCCGCAGGCCGGTGCCGCTGAAGGCGAAAAGCCCCAGCTGAAATTCTCTTTACAGCGTATTTACGTGAAAGACATTTCCTTTGAAGCGCCGAACTCTCCTTCTGTGTTCAAGCAGGCGTTCAAGCCGAAGGTGAACCTGGACCTCAACACCACCAGCCAGAAAGTGGCCGACGACCAGTATGAAGTGGTCGTCAAAGTGACCGCGCAGGTCAACGACAGCGAAACTGGCACCACCTCGTTTTTGGCAGAAGTCGAGCAGGCGGGCCTGTTCCGTATTTCCGGCATCGAAGGCGCACAGCTTGAGCAAACGCTGGGTGCGTTCTGCCCTAACCTGCTGTTCCCGTACGCCCGTGAGTGTGTTGACAACCTGGTCAACCGTGGAGGTTTCCCACCGCTGATGCTGGCGCCGGTCAACTTCGAAGCCATGTACGCCCAGCGCAAGCAGCGCGAAGCGCAGCAGGCAAGCCAAGCGGCTGAGAACACGCACTAAGCTATGTCGGGTTCGCTAAACGCCGCTGGTTGGATCGCGCTACACGGCAAAATGCCGCGTCTCTATGTGCCTGCTGAGCTGTCAGCGGGCGCTACCTTAACGCTACCTGAGGGCCCTGCTAAGCACGTTACCCGCGTGCTGCGCATGGGCGAAGGCGCGCCGCTGATCTTGTTTGATGGCGCAGGCCAAGAGGCGGGTGTTCGGCTGGCGGAGGTGGGGCGTAAGCACACCACTGTTACTGTTGAGGCGGTGTGGTCAGGCAGTGGCGAGTCGCCGCTGGTGGTGCATCTTGGGCAAGCGATTTCCAAGGGCGACCGCATGGATTACGCCATTCAAAAAGCCGTTGAGCTAGGTGTGGCGGCGATTACCCCGCTGTATACCGAGCGGGGCGATGTGCGTTTGAAAGGCGACCGCGAAGAGAAAAAGCTGGCGCACTGGCAGGCCGTGGCGGCCAGTGCCTGCGAACAGAGCGGCCGGGCAGTGGTGCCGCCTGTTCACCCTCCGCAGGCGTTAGGTGAGTGGCTGGCCGAGCGCCAAGAGCCGCTGCGCTTGATGCTGCACTTAGCGACAGGTAACGGCTTTGCTCAGCCAGAGCGTCCCGCGTCCGCCGCACTGTTGATTGGCCCAGAGGGTGGCTTAAGCGATACGGATATTCAGGCCGCTATCGCCAGCCACTTTACGCCACTGACGCTGGGGCCACGGGTGCTACGCACCGAAACGGCTCCTGTTGTCGCGCTCACGCTGCTGCAGCACCACTACGGCGATTTGTAAGCGCTTACTATCAAACCGCTGCCGTGTTTGCTGCGGTAGCGGTTTTTTGTACCCAGCGCTGGCGTCATTCGACGCTGCTTTGCCTTGCTTAGGCAAGGTACCATAATGAAGATCTACTTCTTGTAAGGACGGCACCCATGGTCCGTGAGTCACACTCCACCCCCCGATCCGCCAGCGATGCGTCTGCCCAACTGGGCGATGTGGCCTATTTAACCGTGACGGCGGTGAACAGTACCGGAGCCTTTTTGCGCTGGGGGCAGCCTAAAGACGTGCTGCTGCCCTATAGCGAGCAGCGCTTTCGTCCCGACCCCGGCAAACGGGTACTGGTGATGCTGTATAGCGATGACCAGGGGCGGCCGGTCGCTACCATGCGTCTTGACCGTTTTTTGACGGACGACGCCTGGGCGCTAGAGAAGGGCGACGAAGTCGATGTGGTGGTGGCCGACCGCACGGACTTAGGCATGAAAGTAGTGGTCAATCACCGCTACTGGGGGCTGATCTATCAGGACGATATTACCCAACCTCTGCGCCGTGGGCAGTCGCTGAAAGGCTTTGTGAAACAGCGCCGCGAGGATGGCCGCGTGGATATTTCACTGCTACCGCCCGGCGCGGCCCGCCTGGATGTGGTGGGTGATAAAGTGCTGAAAGCGCTGCGTGAGAGCGGCGGCTATTTGCCGCTGGGTGATAAAAGCTCGGCGCACGATATCAAAACCCGCTTGGGAGTTAGCAAGAGCGCTTTTAAGCAGGCGATTGGCCGTCTCTATAAACAGCAGTTGATCACCCTGGCGCCGGATGCGATCCGCCTAGTGCCCGGTGCGCTCTCCGATACGTCGGATCAATAGCCGCGGTTGGAGCCGTGCCTGCAGTGCGGCATACTGATGACTTATTGATTCTGCATGGACTGTATTTCGATGAGCCAATCAACGTTGCATCTCGGTGTGGTGATGGATCCCATCAGCGACATCGCGTACAAGAAAGACACCACCTTAGCCATGCTGTGGGCCGCTCAAGAGCGCGGCTATACGCTGCACTACATGGAGCAGGACGACCTGTTCTTACAGGCGGGCAAAGCCTACGCGCGGATGCGTCCACTCACCGTGCACCGTAACCCAGAGCACTGGTACGACCTGGGCGAGGCGACTCAGCGTCCGTTGGCCGAGCTGGATGTTGTGCTGATGCGGAAAGACCCGCCGGTGGATGCGGAGTTTATTAACGCGGTGCATCTACTGGGCTTTGCCGAGCGCGAGGGCGTGCTGGTGGTCAACCCCACTGCTGCGCTGTTGCAGTGTAATGAGAAGCTCTTTGCCCAGCAGTTTCCCCAGTGCTGCGCGCCGACGGTTGTGGCGAGCCGTGATGATGTACTGCGCGCCTTTCATGCCGAGCACGGCGATGTGATTTTCAAGCCACTCGACGGCATGGGTGGCACGGGCATTTTTCATATCGGCCCCGATGGCCGCAATATTGGTGCGGTGATTGAGCAACTGACGCTGCGTGGCCAGCGCCAAATCATGGCTCAGCGCTACCTGCCGGAAATCAAGGATGGCGATACGCGGATTCTCTTGGTCGATGGCGAGCCGGTGCCGTTTGGCTTAGCGCGAATCCCTTCGGCGGGCGAAACCCGCGGCAATCTGGCCGCAGGCGGTCGCGGTGTGAGCCGTGAACTGACCGAGCGCGACCACTGGTTGATTCAACAAGTACAGCCGATGATTCGCGAGAAAGGTCTGATGTTTGTCGGCCTGGACGTGATTGGCGACTACATCACGGAAATCAACGTGACGAGCCCCACCTGTGTCCGTGAGATCGACGATCAGCGCGGCACCGATATTTCCGGAATGCTGTTAGACGCTATCGAACGTCGCTTGGCCTAATCGGTGAACGTTCTATTCGCCAAATGACGTAAGGCTTGCCGAGCCATCGGCAAGCCGTAGGAGACGCATGCAAAGCTTAAAACACCACTTTTTGATGGCGCTGCCCCACATGGAAGACCCTAATTTCACGGGCAGCCTGATTTATTTATGTGACCATGACCACAATGGCTGTATGGGCGTGATTGCCAACCGCCCGCTGGAAATTACCCTGGATGCGCTGTTTGAGCAGCTCTCACTCGGCGGTGACGACAGCCCTCACCGCAATGCGCCGGTCTACTACGGCGGCCCCATGCATAAAGATCGCGGCTTTATTCTTCACGTTGGCGACAGCCAAGCGTGGGACTCCAGCATCCAGGTGGAAGATGGCATTGCGCTCACTACTTCCATGGATATTCTCCAAGCGCTGGCGGATGGCACTGGCCCTGAACACTTTCTGGTGTGCTTAGGCTGTGCAGGTTGGGAAGCGGGTCAGCTAGAGGATGAGCTGAAAGAGAACGCCTGGCTAACGGTAGAGGGCCAAAGCAGCGTGCTGTTTGATACGCCTCCAGCCGAGCGCCTTACGGCCGCCGCCGGTATTCTCGGGGTTGATTTAAACCTAATGACGCGCAACGCAGGGCATGCATAAGCGTGCGGTTGGATGAGGCGTAAGTGGTATGGCAGATAACGGGCAGCGCCTGATCTTGGCGTTTGATTTTGGAACGCGGCGCATTGGCGTCGCCGTGGGTAACGAGCTGCTGCACAGTGCGCGGGAGCTGACGCCGCTGCCCGCCCGTGACGGCATTCCTGACTGGAACGTGGTCACACGCCTTATTGAAGAGTGGCAGCCAGATCTGTTCGTCGTCGGCTTACCGCTCAATATGGATGGGACTGAGTCGCTTATGAGTACCCGGGCGCGTAAGTTCGGCAATCGCCTGCATGGCCGCTACGGCAAACCCTGTGAGATGGTCGATGAGCGTGGCTCGACTCAAGAAGCCAAGCGGATTGCCCACACGGCGGGCCACCGAGGTAACTACCGAGAAGAGAGCGTAGACGGTATTGCCGCGGTGTTAATTTTGGAAGGTTGGTTCGCCCACCAGGAAGGCCTTCCCGGCGGACGGAGCGCTTACTAATCCAGCGCCGTATTAACGGTCTAGGGTGCCAGTTTGGGAAGGCACGAACCAGCGGACCGGGCGCAGGTCTTTCTCAATCAGGTCATCCACTTTTAGCAGCGTGGCAAAAATCGCCATCCGCATGGGGATACCATTATCGGTTTGGCGGAAAATCGCCAGCCGCGGATCGCCGTTCAAATCGACGTTCAAATCATTAGCGCCTGGGCGGCTATCGCGGGGAAGCGGGTGCATCACGATCGTGCTTTGGCTACAGCGCTGGTCAAGAAAATCACGGTTGACCATAAAGTCGTCGGAAAGCCCCTGGAAACTCTCGTTCATTTCATCCGTAAAGCGCTCTTTCTGAATGCGGGTGGTGTACACCACATCCAAATCGGCAAAGTCACTGGCCAGTGAGTCGCGTTGCTCAATGCGATGCCCGCGAGAAGCCACTAGATCAATTAAGTAAGAAGGCATCTCCAGCCCTGGTGGCGACACCAGCGTAATACGCAGCGGGTCATAGAGTGACAACAGCTTAATCAGTGAATGCACCGTGCGACCGTATTTCAAATCACCGGTCAGCAGAATATGCGCCCCGCTTAAGCGTTTGCCTAATCGCTGAAACTCCTTATCAATCGTATAAAGGTCCAGCAGGGCTTGGCTTGGGTGCTCGCCTGGGCCATCGCCACCATTAATGACGGGCACATGGGTGGCGGCGGCGAATTCGGCTACCGAACCTTGGTCTGGGTGACGCATCACAATCGCATCGCAGTAGCCGCTCATTACACGGCTGGTGTCGTAAAGCGACTCGCCCTTGGCCATGGAAGAGAAGGTAAAGCCTGTGGTGTCGCACACGCTTCCCCCCAGTCGGCAGAATGCGGCATTAAAGCTCACCCGTGTGCGAGTGCTCGCTTCAAAAAACAGGTTGCCCAACACTGCACCTTCCAACACCCGCGTGACTTGGCGGCGGCTAGCAATCGGCTCCATGCGTGCCGCCACGCGTAATAAGTGATCAACGCTCTCGCGGCTTAATGAATCGACAGTTAATAGGTGCTGGCTCATCATGGACCTCATCTTTAGTGGGCGTGGGTGAAGGTGGCGCTGTATAAAGTGCTAAGTGTAACCGCCAAACTAGACGTGCCGAAGCGGTTTCCATTGCTCTATAAAGAGGGCAAATAAGGCGGCAGGAACTTTTTTCGACTATTTGATAATTAGCCCTTGCCAACCCGGCCGCGAATCCGTAAAGTACGCATCCGCTGCCGGGGACGCCCAGCGTTGCCAGCGGTGAATGAGGTTGAAAAACCTCTGGTTTGTCAGGAAGTTAGAGCCGTCTTGTTGTCGTTTGGATCGCTCGCTTCACTTGCTGAAAACAGTAGTTGACAAACGCCAGGAAGTGCGTAGAATACGCCTTCCTCGCTGAGGCAACACGGTTCAGGTCACCGAGCCCGTCGCAGCGAACTCAAGAAAGTTGCTCTTTAACAATTTGATCAGGTAATTCATGTGGGCGCTTGCCGATGAGGGTGATAAGTCACCAAATATCAAGGCAAGCGGTCATGAGAACGAAAGTTTGAATGAATTCGTTTGAACCTTGAGCCAAGTTTGATGCGCTTTTGTTACCTTCGGGTGAGGAGTAAGCATCACAATGATTTTAAACTGAAGAGTTTGATCATGGCTCAGATTGAACGCTGGCGGCAGGCCTAACACATGCAAGTCGAGCGGTAACAGATCCAGCTTGCTGGATGCTGACGAGCGGCGGACGGGTGAGTAATGCATAG
>NZ_JAMXSJ010000028.1:0-51314 GCF_024124725.1 Halomonas sp. Ps84H-12
ACTGCGGCTCCAGAGCGACGACCCTGGCGATGGTCTTCAAGCTGCTTCAGAGCGCCCAGAAGCGCTGGAAGCGGATCAAGGGGTTCAACAAGCTGGAGCTGGTCGTGAACAACGTCCAGTTCAAGGACGGCGAACCCTTGACCGATCAGTCAGACAGGACTGCCGCCTGACCGGCCATACACAGAATTTGACAATAACTCCTGATTTCCACCCTCATCATCAAAGGAGCTTCATCGCTTGCGACATTCCGTTAACACTCTCCAAGCTTAAGATCACTCTGCTTTTATTGAATGTTTCAATTCCCAAAGCTCCCACACATCATCTTTCTGGCCTCCGGCCTTCATATAAAACTGTTTGGCTGCCTCGTTATCTTTTAGTACCGTCCAAGCAATACGCGAAGCATAAATTTCCAAGGCGTGTTTCTCTATCTGAGCTAGAAGTGCTCTCCCAGCGCCTAGGGCGCGTGCATGCTTCGAAACAAACAACTCTTTAAGAACTAGTACTGGCTTGAGATCGTAAGTCCAAGGGACTTCATAGTGGACGGCGATACCAACGATATCGCCGTTCATTTCGGCTACGAACACCCCAAAGCGAGGGGAGTCACTGAGCCCGTTTTCGATAATGTCGGACTCTGCTACCTGGAATTGATCGATGTACCGCTCATATACTGCAAGTTCTCGCATCAAGCTCAGAACATCTTTGACATCGCAACGCTCAAATGGACGGACTGTAACTTGAGGGGCGCCGGGTGCGAGACTCATCGGATAAAACCTGGCTCTTTCCCAGATGCGAAGGGAAGGCCTTCATCTTCCCACCCTGTTATGCCACCAATCATTACCTTCACTGGTCTACCTAGCCGTGCCAGCTTGAGTGCTGCTTGGTCGGCACCGTTGCAATGCGGGCCCGCACAGTAGGTGACGAACAGCGTGTCTTGCGGCCAGTCAGTCATGCTTTCGGCTGTAATCTTTCGGTGCGGAAAGTGGATGGCACCTGGAATGTGGCGGCGCTCGTAGTCTTGGGGTGCCCCAACGACATGTAGAAGCACGAAGTCTTGCTCTGAACTCTTAAGTGCTATTGCCACGTCTGCGCAGTCTGTTTCAACAGATAGCCGCCTCAAAAAATGTTCTATTGCCACTTCTGAAGATGCGGCTGGTATATCGGCTACGAAGCTCATAGTTTTCTCCACCAGTTGGGTTAACCAATAGCCTATGAGAGTTGTGTTGAGCCTGGTAGATGGCAGTTTTGCCATGTATGCTCAAAATCATGCCAAAATCAGATCATGCACGAAAGCTTGCCAACCCTCTTGTCGTCGTCATCGCTTACGACGGTCTATGTACGTTTGAGCTTGGTGTGGCAGTAGAAGTATTCGGCTTGCCACGGCCTGAGATGGGGGAAAACTGGTACCGATTTGAAATAGCCGGTATTGACCCAGGCGAGATGCGAGCAATAGGTGGAATGCGTGTTGTCGTCGATGCTGGAGTAGAAGCCATTGAGCAGGCTGGCACTATTATTATACCCGGCTGGCGTGGTGCTACGGAGCCTGTTCCAGCGACTCTAATCAAGGCGATATGCAAGGCACATGCTAACGGTGCTCGGGTGCTCTCGATATGTTCGGGAGTTTTTGTCTTGGCTGAAGCGGGACTGCTCAACGGTCGGCGAGCTACGACGCACTGGCGCTACACAGATACTTTAAGTCAGCGTTACCCTGAAATTACAGTCGAGCCAGATGTTCTTTATATCGATGAAGGAGATGTAATGACGTCGGCTGGTAGTGCCGCTGGCATTGATCTCTGCCTGCACTTAGTACGTCGTGATCATGGTATGCAGGCAGCCAATATGGTCGCTAGGCGTTTGGTCGTCCCTCCGCACAGAGATGGCGGACAGGCTCAGTTCATTGAGCGCGCAGTGCCTTCTTTATATGAAAGTTCTCGGATCGGGCCACTCCTTGACCATATACGAGAGAAGCTTGATGGTAATTACACTGTCGCAAGTATGGCTAGCATTGTCGGAATGAGTTCTCGAACCTTTCTACGGCGCTTCGAGGCTGCGACAGGTACCACTCCTGCGAAATGGCTTCTTACAGAGCGTCTGGAAAAGGCTCGATGTCTTCTTGAAAGCTCCACGATGACTATCGAGCAGATAGCCAGAGCTTCTGGGTTTGGATCGACTGCGAATTTGCGGCATCACTTTCGTCAACAACTATTAACGACTCCTACAGCTTATCGGGAAATGTTTCAGAGTGCGTTAGATCAGTAATTTCAAAGCTAAGGTGGCCTTTAAATTTAGCTGACTGGTAGTTTGCCGCCTTGGTCTTAAAGTGAGAGCAAGTAAAAGATATGAATCTACTCTTCCTAGGCACCTCCGCCGGTGTACCCACCAAAACAAGAAACGTCTCCGGCATCGCCCTGCGCGAGAGCAAAGGCAAGGGCTGGTATCTGGTCGATTGCGGGGAGGGCACTCAGCATCAGGTGTTGCACACCAGGCTGTCGTTTCATTCGCTGAAGGCCATTTTGATTACCCATGTGCACGGCGACCACTGCTACGGGCTGCCGGGCATTCTGGCCAGTGCGGCCATGGGTGGGCGCACGGCGCCGCTGACCCTTGTGGCACCCAAGGGTATCCAAACCTGGCTGGAAGCGACCTGTGAGGTCACACAGCTTTGCCTGCCCTTCGCGCTGGAATTCATCTGCGCCGATGACCTGCCCAGCATCGAATTCGAGAATATGGCGGTGGAAACGTGTGCGCTTTCCCATCGCGTGCCGTGCTACGCCTATACGTTCACCGAGCGCAACGTGGAGGCCGCCCTGGATGTGGATAAATTGGATCGGCAAGGCATCCCCAGAGGGCCGTTGTGGGGGCAGTTGAAGCAGGGCGTTGATATAACGTTCGAAGGCAAGCCACTGCGCAGCCAGGATTACCTGCTGTTCAAACACGCCCCCAGAAAAGTGGTGATTGCCGGGGACAACGACCGGCCCGAGCTGTTGGCGCAAGCCTGCGCTGGGGCGCAGGTGCTGGTGCACGAAGCCACCTACACCGAAGCGATGGCCGAGAAAGCCGGTGAGGTAGGGCATAGCTACGGCAAGCAGGTGGCGGCGTTTGCCGAGCAGGTCACGCTGCCCAATTTGGTGCTCACCCATTTTAGCCCCCGCTACCCGCTCATTTCCCATACCGTGCCTTCCATCGAGGATATCCAACGCGAGGCGCAAAGCGTTTACTCAGGCGCGCTCTTCCTGGCGCAGGACTTTAGCGAGTACCACCTGGATAAAGCGGGCCATGTCACCGAGCAAACCCAGGAGCCACCTGGTTAATCGTTGCTTGCAAGTGAGTTTGGCGTTGGACTTGGCGGTGCGGTCTCGGCATAGTGCCCCTCGAAGAGTACGACTTAAGTCGCTGAGCTGTCCGTGCTGCGGCCATGTCTCGGCGGATAACCGGAAAACGCAGGCGCAATTCTTGTGCGTTGAATGCGGTTTCGAGGAAAACGCCGACGTGGTTGGGGCGATCAATGTGTTAAGGGCGGGGCACGCCCGGTTCGCCTGTGAAGTGAGCGGTGCAGTAATGCCGCCAGCAGCAGGAACCCACCGAAGCGACTCAGGAGCGGCTCAATGCCTCCACTGAGCGCCGTAGGAATCTCCGGCCTTCAGCCGGGGAGGATACAAAGGGTCGTGTTTACCGGAGACCTGGAGTGGGCGGATTGAGGCAGTGGCATGGCCATAACTGCCGGATGTTACCCATGATGAATGAACCCAAAGGAGACACCCCATGCAAAAGGTAAGAATCGATCTGGTATCCGATGTGGCCTGCCCGTGGTGTGCGATTGGCTATCGGCGCCTGGAACAGGCGTTGGAGGTGCTCGCTGGCGAAATAGAGGTCGAGCTGGTCTGGCAGCCTTTCGAACTGAATCGGGACATGCCGCCCGAGGGCGAGCCGATTCTGGAGCATCTATGCCGCAAGTACGGCAAGGACGCGGCCACCATGGAACAGTCCCAGCGCGAGATCATGGCCGCCGCCGAAGCGCTGGGCCTGAATTTCCGTGGCGCGCTGGAGCGCCGAGCGAACAACACCTTCGCCGCGCACCGTGTGCTGGCCTGGGCAGGCACGCAGCATCAGGAAACGGCGCTTCAACTGGCGCTGTTCGAGGCCTACTTCGGCGAGGCGAAAAACCCCGCCGACCCCTTGGTGCTTCGCGAAAAAGCTATCGAGGTGGGGCTGGATGGCGACACCGCCGAAGACATTGCCCGCTCTGACCAGTACGCGGAGGAAGTACGTGAAGCCGAGCAGCGCTTTATGGACATGGGCGTCAGTGCCGTGCCGGGCTTCATTCTCGATGGCCGCTACCTGATTTCCGGCGCCCAACCCGCCGATGTGCTGGTCGATGCGCTGCGTCAGGTGGCCGAGGAAAACGCCAGCGGCTAATGTGTGAAAAGCGCTGCCTGAAGTATGTGGTATCGGGATCCGGTGGGCGACGAAGGTCTGCGCCGCTGGCTGACAGTCGTGCTTACCGGAGATCTGGAGTAGCCAGATTGAGCTTTCACAACCAACAATGCAACGAGTAAGGGAGTCATAATGCAAAGGATGCAAGTACGCCCGTTGATGGCCAGTTTGTTGGCACTATTGGGGTTATGGATGGCGCTACATCCACTACCAGATGCCGCCGTTTCCCTGTCGATCGCTCTGGCTGGCCAAGAGGACATTTCTTCAAGCGTATTGATGGCTCAGTTTGTGCATTTTTTTAGCAATAGTTTGATCGGGCTGAGCCTTATTCTGTGGCGTGAGGCATTGAGCCGATGGCTGGTGCCGCAAGGGTCAGGTGTATTGGTAAGCCCCCGAGCCTGCATGGCGGTGGGGACAGCGCTCATGGGTATTTATTTTATCGCTGCTGGCACGGTGCTGTTGGGGGAGTTTCTCGCGCAACAGCGGCCAAACGCTAGCGCTTACTTATTAGGGCGTGGGGGGACCTCCGTAGTCGTGGGAGCCGTTTTGCTTTTAAGCTCAGCGGGGGGCAGCCGATTATGGGCGCTACTGTTAAAACTGCGAAGTGCCGGATGGCGGTAAGCATTTGAGCCTCTGATAGAGTCCGAAGCCTTGTCTGCTGCCTTCGCAATACACTCTCTTTCTTGTGACCAGAAGGTGGAAGTGCATCCATGAAAACCATCGGCTTGATCGGCGGCATGAGCTGGGAGTCCACCCAAACCTACTACCGCCTCGTCAACCAGCATGTGCGCACGGCGCTGGGCGGGCTGCACTCTGCCAAAGTGGTGCTGTACAGCGTGGATTTTGCCGACATCGAGGCGCTGCAGCATCAGGGCGACTGGCAGGCCACCGCCGAGATACTGGGGGCAGCGGGTAAAGCAGTCGAGGCGGCCGGGGCTGATTTTCTGGTGCTGTGTACTAACACCATGCACAAGGTGGCTGAGCCGCTGGAAGCGGCGGTATCCATTCCGCTACTGCATATCGCCGGCGCCACAGCCCAGGTGCTGCAACGCCAGGGGATTGCCTGCGTAGGCTTGCTGGGCACGCGGTTCACCATGGAGCAGGCGTTTTATATCGAGCGTTTGCAGCGCCACGGTATCGAAGTAGTGGTGCCTACCGAACCAAAGCGCGAGCGCGTGCACACGGTGATCTACCAGGAGCTGTGCCTGGGCGTGGTGAAAGCAGAGGCCAAAGCCGACTACCTGGCGATCATCGAGGCGCTTGCCGAGCGCGGCGCGCAGGGGGTGATTCTGGGCTGCACCGAAATCGGCCTGCTGGTTCAGCAGGCCGACACTCCCGTGCCGCTCTTCGATACGACCGAGATTCATGCAGAGCAGGCGGTGCAGTGGGCGCTGGGGCATGGTTTTGTATAAAGCCTGCTGCAGTAACGGCGTTGCTTTCGGCTTTAGAATCTTGTTGAGTGAGTAAAAAAGGAATAATTTATACTCATGAACGAGTTCGAGTTTGACGTCAACAAAAGTCAGGCCAACCTGACAAAGCACGGTATTGATTTTGAAGCGGCACAAGCGCTGTGGAAGGATCCATATCTGCTAGAAATTCGCGCAAAATCCGAGGGCGAACCAAGGTTTTTGCTAATCGGTATGATCAGTGAAAAACATTGGTCGGCAGTCGTCACCTACCGAGAAGAGCGTATTCGGCTGATTTCTGTTAGACGCTCCCGCAAGAAGGAGGTAGACATCTATGAAAGCTAAAGAGTTCGATAAAAAATTCGATGAAAATCAATATGATGTTCTCGATGATCTAGACTTTTCCACTGCTCGACGGGTGAATCAGGAGCAAAAGCGGATTAACGTAGATTTTCCTGCATGGGTAGTGGAGTCACTAGACCGTGAGGCTGCGAGAATGGGTGTTACCCGCCAGTCGATTATCAAGGTTTGGTTAGTGGAGCGTCTGCAAGCTGAAGCGGCTCATAAACCTCATGGCCATAACTCAGTAGGGGGACCTCACTAGCGCTGGCCTCTTGGAGGCCAGCGCTCCACCGCTTACTCCAAAAACGCCCGCAGCGTATCGCTGGCTTGCTCGATGGCTACCACGCCATCCAGATGGCCTCGGTTGCCTTCCAGCGTTTCTAGCGTCACCTCAGTGCCGTCGGCTTCGATCAGCTCGGCGGTGCGGCGTACGCCCTCGGGGGCGAAGACCAAGTCGTTCTCGCTATACAGCATCAATGTGGGAGCTTCGATGGCGGCCAGCCCCGCTTCCAGCGAGTCGCCGTAGCCAGCCATGAAGGTCTGGTTGGCGCGCACCAGGTAGAGCAGGTGGTTGGCATCGGAAAGCGCCGCACGGGCGGCGGCGATGTCATCCAGGGTTTGTTCGATGGCATAGCGGGCGGTGATGTCCTGGGCAGGGTCGCGCGCGTCGTCGGCCCAGTCGCGGTTGAACGCTTCGTTGGCCCACTGCCAGTGGTTGGCATTGAGCGTCACCAGCTTCAGCCCACCTTGAACGGACTCAACCCATTGGCCTGCTGCATCATCATACGTTTAGCAAACGGCACTCGCTCGGCCAAATGCAGGCTGAGATCACCCAGTTGGCGGAGCGGCTTGGCCCCGGTGAAGAGGTGGTGGAAGCTGTCGGTGGCGGCAATCATCGCCTGGTTGGCCAAACGCCGGTGGCACTCGAAACGGTGCAGGCTGATGTGGTCGCCAGGGTCACGGCCTTTGATGATCAGCTCGGCCAGGGTGTCGGCGTCGTGCAGGCCGATGTTCAAGCCTTGACCTGCCAGCGGGTGCACCACGTGGGCGGCGTCGCCGATCAGCGCGAGCCGTTTGCCGATGTAGCGTTTGGCGTGCTGGCGCTTGATGGGGAAACTGGCCCGTGCCACCACCCGGGTCAATTTGCCCAGCCGTTTGGGGAAGGTGGTTTCTATGGCGTGTTGCAGGGCGTCGTTGGAAAGCTGTTCACGGGCCTTGGTGGCCTCATCGCTGTCGTACCACACCAACGAGGCGCGGTGGCCGGGCAGCGGCAGCATGGCCAGCGGGCCTGTGGGGGTAAAGTACTGCCAGCTGACATCCTGCTGGGGCAGCTCGGTCTCGACGTTGATGATCATCGCCCGCTGGTGGTAGTCGTAGCTGCTGGTGGAGATGCCTGCCAGCTCACGCAGGGTTGAACGTGCGCCATCTGCGGCCACCATCAACCGGGCGCTGAGGGTCTTGCCGTTGTCCAGCTCCAGCAGCCGATGGGTGCTGGCGGCCAGCGTACTCACCGGGGCACACTGGGTGTAGCAAGTGACGCTGGGAAGCTGCTCCAGGCGCTGCCAAAGGGCGTACTGCAGGGCGCGGTTTTCGATGAAAATACCGAAATCGTTCATGCCGCTGTCGTGGGCCGAGAACAGCGAGTGACCGCTGCCATCCAGGTTGGAGACATCGATGTGCCGGAACGGGCAGCAGCGCTCTCCCGGCAGGACCGCACCGCTGGCTTTCACGAACGCCAGCGAGCGGGCGTTGAGTGATGAAATACGCAGGTCGTAATCGCCGCTGGGGGGCGTGGGGGCGCTGGCGCGCTCTACCAGGCCAACCGACATGCCCGCCTGGCCCAGCCTGGCCGCCAGGGCCGCGCCCACCATGCCGCCGCCAACAATGACAATCTCGTGATCCCACTGCATGAGAGGCTCCTTAATCCGCTATCGAGGGCACATTGCATGTGCTTATATTGTCCTACAGTATCGTTGACTTGTCGCAGTATTGCCTAGGGTGATCCATTGACGCAGGCCGTGGAAAGTGTCGAAAAACGAGAGAGCAGCGAGGTAGCCGGGGAAGCACTGGCCGCCTTTATCAGGCGCTACCCCAAACTCTGGGTGATTACCGGGGCGGGCGTCAGCACCGACAGCGGAATCCCCGATTACCGCGATGCCGATGGCCAGTGGAAGCGCCCGCCGCCGGTGCAGCACGGCGATTTCATGAGTTCCTTCGCCGTTCGCCAGCGCTACTGGGCGCGAGCGCTGGTAGGCTTCAAGGCCATGCGTGAAGCCCAGGTGAGCGGCGCGCATCGTGCGTTGGCGAAGCTCGAGGCCATGGGCCATGTGGAGCTTCTCGTCACGCAAAACGTTGACCGTTTGCACCAGCGGGCAGGCTCAAAAAAGGTGATTGATCTGCACGGCAGGGCCGATGTGGTGGCCTGTATGGCCTGTGGCTATCAAATGATGCGCCACGCCATGCACAGTGAAATGGCGCGTATGAACCCAGCCTTTGCCGCGCTGGATGCCCGCCACGCGCCGGATGGCGATGCGGATCTGGAAACCGACTTTTCCACCTTTAACGTATTGGATTGCCCGCGCTGCAAGGGCATTCTCAAACCGCAGGTGGTCTATTACGGCGATGTGGTGCCCCCTGCGCGGCGGTTGGCGGCCCAGGCGGCGCTGCAGCAAGCCGACGCGGTGCTGGCAGTGGGCACGTCGTTGATGGTCTATTCCGGCTACCGCTTCTGCCGGGATGCCCACGCCATGGGCCTGCCCGTGGCATCGCTCTCGCTGGGCGTGACCCGTGCCGATGGGTTCTTGACCCACCAGTGGCGCGCGCCGCTAACGCCGGTGCTGGAATATGCGGTTGGGCGTCTGAAAAAGGGCTAACGTGTTTTGGATACCGGCGGGTTACTATCGAAGCGAGCAATTTCAAATTGGTTAAGAGGCTCTCTGCGACAGGCTATCGCCAATTACTTGAGTAAACTGCTAGGGTATTCCTAGACGATAAACTGAAAAGCGGAGTTGCCCGTGCTGACCTTTGAACACCAGTTTGCCACGCTGCCAGAGCCTTTATGGGTGGCTTGCCAGCCTACGCCCGTGGCGCAGCCCAGCCTGATCGCGTTTAACGATGACCTGGCCGCGCAGCTAGGCATGCAAACGCGGCCCGACGATGCCACGCTGGCCCAATGGTTCAGCGGTAACCAGCTACCGCCAGGGGCCGAGCCTAGAGCGCTGGGCTATGCCGGGCATCAGTTCGGTAATTTCGTGCCTCAGTTGGGCGATGGCCGGGCGCTGCTGCTGGGGGAAGTGGTGGATCAGCAGGGCCAGCGGCAGGACGTGCAGCTAAAAGGCAGCGGCCGCACGCCGTTTTCTCGGGGTGGCGATGGTCGTTCGCCCCTTGGCCCGGTGCTGCGGGAATATCTGGTGAGTGAATTTATGGCCGCCGTGGGCGTACCCACCACTCGCGCCTTGGCTGCCGTTGCCACCGGTGAGCGCGTGGTGCGCCAAATGGCCGAGCCGGGGGCTGTGCTTACCCGTGTGGCCAGCAGCCATATTCGCGTGGGCACGTTCCAGTTTGCCGCCGTTCGCCGCGATGAAAGCGCGCTCAAAGCGCTGGCCAATCATGTGATTACCCGCCACTACCCAGAGGCGGCCAACGCTGAGGACCCGTACCTGGCGCTGTTAGAAGCCGTTACCGCCCGCCAAGCGGCGCTAGTGGCGCGTTGGATGAGCTTGGGCTTTATTCACGGAGTGATGAACACCGATAACTGCAGCATTGCCGGTGAAACCATCGATTACGGCCCCTGCGCGTTTATGGAGCAGTTCGACCCGCAGAAGGTGTATAGCTCCATTGACCAGGGCGGGCGCTACGCCTTTGACAACCAGCCGGGTATTGCCCAGTGGAACCTGGCCCGCTTTGCCGAAACCCTGCTGCCGCTGATGCGCGCAGAGGGTGACACCGTGGTAGAGCAGGCCACCGAGGTGCTACGCGGCTTTACCTCCCGCTTTAGCGCCGAGCAGCGCCGCCTGCACGCTAATAAGCTAGGCCTCGCTCCAGAAAGCGATCGCGCCGCGCCGCTCATGGAAGCGCTGGAAATCCAGATGCATCAGGGCCGCATGGATATGACCGCCACCTTTGATGCGCTGACGCGCTATGCGCAAGCGCTGAGAAAGAACTCGTCAGCCCATTCCCAAAAAGAGGCGCTGCTAGCGCTGACCACTCAGCCCGATGGCCTTGCTGCTTGGCTGGCCGAGTGGGAAAACGCCCAGCAAGCGAGCCAGCAGCGTGAGCGCCTGGAGGCCATGCGCCGCGCCAACCCTGTGGTGATTCCCCGCAACCACCGCATTCAAGAGGTGATTGAAGCGGCAACAGAAGGCGATTTCGCGCCTTTCCACACGCTGCTCGCGGCGGTCACGCAGCCCTTCGATGAATCCGAAGAAGCGCGCCGCTTAGCCGCCCCGGCCACGGAAAGCGAGCAGGTGCTACGCACCTTTTGTGGTACTTGATTTAGATCAGCGAATATGGGCGGAAAACCCGTAGCGGGGGTCCTTCGCCAGGGATGGCGAAAGTAGCGTCCAGGGAGGGATTCACAGCGCCCCCGCCTAGGGTTTTGCTGCTCATCAGCGCTGCAGCACACCCTGTGATAAACTGTGCTTTTTTACAGTTAATGGCGGAGGCAAGGTCGGCCTGTGCGCAAAATCATTCACTGCGACTGTGACTGCTTCTATGCGGCGGTCGAGATGCGCGACAACCCCGCGTTAACCGATATCCCTATTGCCATTGGCGGCAGTGTGGAGCAGCGCGGTGTGGTCGCCACCTGTAACTACCCGGCGCGCAAGTTCGGCATTCACTCCGCGATGCCCATGGCTCAGGCGCTCAAACGTTGCCCCCATCTCACGGTGATTCGTGGCGACATGGCGAAGTACAAGGCCGTGGCACGCCAGGTGTTTGCCATCTACCGAGATGTGACCGAACTGATCGAGCCGCTCTCGCTGGACGAAGCCTTTCTGGATGTCTCGGAGGTCACGCTCCACCACGGCAGCGCCACCCGTATGGCCGAAGCCATTCGCCATCGGGTGAAGCAGGAAGTGGGCATTACCGTCTCGGCGGGTGTGGCACCCAACAAGTTTCTCGCCAAGATCGCCAGCGACTGGCGCAAGCCCGATGGGCTGTTTGTCATCACGCCAGACGATATCGACGCCTTCGTGCAGCAACTGCCGGTGAAAAAAATCCACGGGGTAGGGCCGCGCACCGCTGAAAAGCTGGCGGAGCTGGGTATTCAGACCGGCGCAGATCTGCGCGCCCGGCCACTGACCGAGCTGGTGGAGCGCTTTGGCCGCTTTGGACATCGCCTGCATGAGCTCAGCCACGGGCGCGATGAGCGCCCTGTTAAAACTCACCGCGAACGCAAGTCGATCAGCACCGAGCAAACCTACTCTCAAGATTTACCCACCTTGGAAGCCTGCCGTCGTCAGCTCCCCGAGCTGATTGGCGATTTAGAGCGCCGCTACGCTCGCCTAGACCCGGCCCCCGCCGTGCGCGGCGTAATGGTGAAGGTCAAATTCAACGACTTCACCCAAACCACCGTCGAACACGCCGACCCCGCACCCAACTTGGAACAGTTCGAAACCTTGCTGAACGTGGGATGGGCAAGGGGCGAGCGCCCCGTGCGCCTGCTGGGGGTGGGCTACCGCTTGGCGGAAGCGACCGCTGCCCAGCAGCTCTCGCTGTTTTAATTAGCCTGTTAACCCTTGGGTGGATTGACGGGTACTCGGGCTCGCGTTAAAACAGACGTATGATAGATAGCGCTTCTTCCCGTTAGCCTAACTGCGAGCCTGCCATGCCTGCCGATGCCACCCAACGCCCCCGCTTAGTGTTTGCCCATGCCAACGGCTTTCCCGGTTTGAGCTACCGCAGCCTGTTAGACCCGCTGGCAGAATCGTTCGATTTACACCCGCTAGATCGGCTAGGCCACCACCCGGACTACCCGGTGAATCACAACTGGGGCAACTTGGTAGAGGAGCTGCTTAGCTACCTCCCCGATACTGACGAGCCGTTGCTGGGCGTGGGGCATTCGCTGGGCGGCACGCTGATGGCCATGGCTGCGGATAAGCAGCCGGAGCGTTTTCGCGGTGTAATCATGCTCGACCCGCCGCTGATGCTGGGGCCAGACGCCTGGGCCATGAAAGCGGCCAAGCGCTTTGGGTTCATGGACCGTATCACCCCTGCGGGTAAAACCAAGGGGCGGCGCACGGTGTGGCCCAGCCGTGAGGCCATGGCGACCTCGCTGCGGCGGCGAGGGCTGTTTCGTCGCTTTACCCCCGAGGCACTCAACGACTACATTGAAGCAGGCACGCGACTACTGGACGACGGTAGCGCCGAGCTGACCTTCGACCCCAACATCGAGCTGGAGATTTTCCGCCACTTACCGGATCACCTCTCCAACCTGCCGCAGCGCGTGGGTGTGCCCATTCAATTGGTGGCGGGGCAGCAGTCGCACTTGATGACGCCTTCACGGCTCAAGCGCATCGCTCGTCGCGGGCTGCCGGTGAGTATGGTGCCCGGCACGCACATGTTCCCGATGGAACACCCGGAAGAGACACGCACGGCGATACTGGCCGCGTGGCAGCAGTTTCAAACGGTACAGCCATAGAAGCGATTAAGGAGGCGATATGTACCTTTCTGTACAGCTGAGCTACTACCCGCTGGCCGATGATTTCAAGCCAGTCGTCAAAGAGGTGGTCAAACGTTTAGAGGCCACCGGGCTGGAAGTTCACCCCAACCGAATGAGCACCCAGGTATTTGGCGAGTTCGATGAGGTGATGGCGGCACTGAGCGACGTGATGAAATGGTCGTTCGAGACCCACGGCAAAGCCGTGTTTACCGCTAACTTTTTAGAAGGTGACCGGCGGCCTCGGTAAATAACGCCATCGCGCGCGTGATGTTCTTCATAGCGCTAAAAAAGGCTCAATAACGTGCCCAGCGTTTCCATCCCCCGTTCGCTGCGCTGGGTCCAGGGGTGGCCATAGCTTAAGCGAATGCAGTGGCGAAACTGTTGGGTCGCGGAGAAAATGGGGCCTGGTGCGAGGCTAACGCCATGGTCGAGCGCTGTGCGAAATAGCTGCAGCGAATCCACGTGTTCGGGAAACTCCACCCAAAGGAAATAACCGCCCACAGGTCGGGTGATGCGCGTATGCGCAGGGAAGTAGCGATCTGCCGCCGCCAGCATACTGGTTTGTTGGGCTTCTAAGGCATGGCGAAGCTTGCGCAAATGGCGGTCGTAGCCACCGTGTTGTAAATAGTCAGCAATGGCGGCCTGGGCGGGGATAGAGGGGGAAATGGTGGTCATTAGTTTTAGCCGCGAGATCTCTTGGGCATAACGGCCGCCCGCTACCCAGCCCACCCGATAGCCGGGTGCCAAGCACTTCGAGAAAGAGCTGCAGTGAATCACTAAGCCCTCATCATCAAAGGCCTTAACGGGGGCGGGCGGCGTGCTGCCAAAATAGAGCTCGGCATACACGTCATCCTCTAGCATGGGCACTTGGTGCTGCTTTAATAACTGGTAAAGCACCTGTTTGCGCTCGTTGCTTAGGCTGGCGCCGATGGGGTTCTGCAGGTGGCTCATAAACCAGCAGGCTTTGATGGGCAGCGTCGCTAATCGCTCTGCCAGCACGTCTAGGTCAACCCCTTCCCGAGGGTGAACCGGAATTTCCACCGCACGTAGTTTGAGCCGCTCCAACACTTGTAGGCTGGCATAAAAAGCAGGTGACTCAATCGCGACCAAGTCCCCTGGCTGAGTCACGCACTGTAGGGCTAGATTGAGCGCCTCCATTGCACCATTGGTAATCACCAGTTCGTCCATCGGCAGCTGAATGCCACTCAGCATGTAGCGCAGAGCAATCTGCCGACACAGGTCGGTATGCCCGGTGGTCATATCAGCCACCACCTGTTGGGGCGAAAGCGCCCGCAAGCCACGTGTCATGCTGATACTTAAGCGAGAGAGTGGAAACAGCTCAGGGCTAGGGAAAGCCGAGCCAAAGGGCACCGTTTGGTCATCCTGCAGTGAGTCCAGCACCGAGAACACCAGCTCGCTGACCTGCACCTCCGCTGGGTCGGTGGGTTGTAGCGTGACGCGGGGTTCGTTGACCAAGCGCCGTGCGTGTTCACGAACAAAGTAGCCCGAGCGCGCTCGAGCGCTGATAAGCCCCTGGTTTTCCAGTAAGTAGTACGCCTGAAACACTGTCGACGGGCTAATGCCGTGATGGCGGCTCGCTTGGCGCACTGACGGAATGCGCTCGCCTGGTCCCAGTACGCCTTGGCGAATCAGTGTGGCTATTTCGTCGGCAAACTGTTCATAGCGTTTCATGGCATAAACTCGCTGGTGCTTGGCGCGGGTGCTTAGTGGGATCAACAGAATCGATACTCTCAATCAAAAGCATATCAAAACTGATACGGCTTTTTTCTCTAAAACTGCATCTGTTTTAGTGGTTGGCTGGGAGAGCATAGTAGCGGTTCATTCGGTGATGCCCCTCGACCGTATAGATCGCCACTCCCCCTTTTCTGGATATCGGTATGACGCAACGCATTCCACTGCAAGACCTAACCAGCGATGCAGCCGTTGAACACCATTCGCCTCAGGCGAAAACTACGGGTCGCTCGCCATCCACGTCTGGGCATATCTATGTGCGAGAGATACAGGGCTTTTTTCAGCGCATAAGGCGTTATTCCAACTGGCTGCTGATAGCGCTCTATATGGGCTTGCCATGGCTTCAGTGGGGTGACCGCCCCATGGTGTGGTTTGACCTCTCTGCCCAGGAGTTTCACCTCTTTGCAGCGACGTTTTACCCTCAGGACTTTATCCTGCTGACCTGGATTCTGGTGCTGTGCGCCTTTGGTCTGTTTTTGATCACGGTGGCAGCGGGGCGAGTGTGGTGTGGTTATAGTTGCCCACAAAGCGTATGGACGTTTCTGTTTATTTGGTTTGAGCACCGCCTGGAAGGACCAAGGCACCGTCGGATACGTCGCGACAACGCATCTAACACGCTGGGGTCGTTATGGCGAAAAGGCGCTAAACATACCGCTTGGCTACTGATTGCGTTGGTAACGGGCGTCACCTTCGTGGGATATTTTACGCCGGTGGGTGGGCTCGTAAGGGATCTATTCAGCCTAGAGGCGCACCCTTGGGCGCTTTTTTGGATCGGTTTTTTTACTCTGTTTACCTATCTGAACGCTGGCTGGTTGCGCCATCAGGTGTGTCTGCACATGTGCCCCTATGCACGCTTTCAGTCGGCCATGTTTGATAGCCATACGCTGATTGTTTCTTACGATTCCGCCCGTGGTGAGCCCCGCCGTGGTCATCGCAAAGAGGTCGCGGAAGCGGCTGCTGGGGACTGTATTGATTGCGAACTGTGCGTTCAGGTGTGCCCCACGGGGATCGATATTCGTGATGGCCTGCAGTATGAGTGTATTGGCTGCGCGGCGTGTATCGATGCCTGCGATAGCGTGATGGCGCGTATCGATAAGCCGCTGGGCCTGATTCGCTACACCACCGAGCGCGCGCTAGAGGGCAAACCTACGCGGTTTTGGCGACCTCAGCTGTTGGCTTATATGGCGGCACTGTTTTCTATGGTGGTTTTGTTGATCGGTTTCTTGAACGCCCGGGTGCCTATGGATGTAGAGGTCGCCCGAGATCGTCAGACGCTATTTGAAAGCACGGCCGAGGGGCGCATTATTAACTACTACACCGTGACGCTGCGCAATCAAGATACGAAGGAGCACCAATATGCGCTATCTGCCACCGGTTTGCCCGGCCTGCGTTTACAAGGAGCTGACACATTCGTCTTGGCCGCTAATGAAACGAGGCAGTTACGCGTGGCGCTCAATGCTGACGCGTCAGCGTTGACCCAGCCGAGCCACCCGGTGGTGCTGCACATCGCTGCGTTAGATGAGCCTTCGATCTCCTCTAACATCGAAACGCGGTTTTTGGGATCGACCCGTCAGTAAGAGGGAGGCTAAGTAGGTGTGAGAATAAGTGGGTGTGAGGATAAGTAGGTGTGAGGATAAGTAAGAATGAGGATAGATAAATGATAACCGTGCTGATTTTCTTGATGATATTCGTGGGCGTAACAGTCGCTTGGTACCAGATTTACCAAATGCACTTTAATATCAATACGCCTAACGGTGCGAAGCTTTCGGGTAATAAAAGTAGGCAACTGGATACGCTTACAGCTGCTCAGGAAACGTCGTTGGATGAGGCCGGTGCGTCACGCTTTGAAGAGGCAGCAACGCGCATCTTTGGACGTGGGTTTAACATAGCCGCCCTTCGCATTGCGTTCTCTCAGGAGGGGCGAGAGGCCTATGGGCTGCCGCTTCTGCGCTGCCAGAGAAAACTCACTCGTCCTTCGTCGCATCAGGCAGGAGAGGGCGGTGTTCGCGTGCGTCATCTGCGGTTGTTCAAGACGCGCTTGCCGTCCATCAACGTCAGGAATGCGTTCATCCTGGCGGTGATCGCAAACTGTGGGTTGGTTCAGCTACTGGCGGCGATGAGTGTGTATACCATTCACTACTCTGTGGACGTATCGGCATTGGCGTGGGTCAATCAACCGGTGATGATCCTATCGGCGATATGGGGTGTGGTGGTCTTGAATATCCTGATCTTCAAGCTCGATACCTATCTTCATGATCTTTATCAGGCGAGACAGTTGAATCAGCTAACGCCCCTGTTCAACTAAAAATAAGCCATGTCAAAACGACAACGCCGCCTCATGGGCGGCGTTGTGGGTAGTGCTACATACTCAGATCAGCGACTCCAGGCAGGACTCGATGATATCCAGACCTTCGTTCAGCACGTCGTCTTCGATGGTGACGGGCATCAGGAAGCGGATGGTGTTGCCGTACATGCCGCAGGAGAGCAGGATCAGACCCTCTTCACGGGCTTTTTTGCACAGCGCCGCCGCCAGCTCCGGGTTCGGGGTGCGGTCGGTTTTGTTGTTGACCAGCTCAAATGCTGCCATGGCGCCCATGTTCCGCACGTGGTCGATGCAATCGAACTTGCCTTGCCACTCGTTGAAGCGCGCCGCCAGTTTGTCGCCCAGCGCCTGGCTCTTCTCAAGGATATTTTCCTCTTCGAAGACTTCCATCACCGCCAGCGCGGCTGCGCAGGCGGTGGGGCTACCGGTGTAGGTGCCGCCCAGGGAGTTCGGGCCAGAGGCGTCCATCACTTTGTCGGTGCCCACGATGGCAGAGATCGGCATGCCGTCGGCCATGCTCTTGGCCATGGTCATCATGTCCGGCTCGACGCCGCTGTGCTCGATGGCGAACATCTTGCCGGTGCGGCCAAAGCCTGACTGCACTTCGTCGATGATCATCAGCATGCCGTGTTCATCGCAAATCTCGCGAATCTTCTTCAGGAAGCTGGTCGGAGCGGGGTAGAAGCCGCCTTCACCCAGCACCGGCTCAAGAATGATCGCGGCAGTGTCTTTAGGGTTGGCGTCGGTTTTCAACGTCATCTTCAGGCCGCGAATGGCCTCGTCTTCGCTGACGCCGTGGTAGGGCACCGGGTAGGGCGCGCGGAATACGGTGCCGGGCATCGGGCCGAAATCGGTCTGGTAGGGCGCGACCTTGCCGTTCATGGCCATGGTGTAGAAGGTACGGCCATGGTAGCCGCCATCGAAACAGATGACATTAGAGCGACCGGTAGCGGCGCGAGCGATCTTCACCGCGTTTTCCAGCGCCTCGGCACCAGAGTTGGCCAGCATCACCTTGGCGTGACCGCGCACGGGAACGAGATGGCTGAGCTTTTCGGCGACCTTGACGTAGCCTTCATAGGGCATAACCGTTTGGCAGGTGTGCATCACCTTATCCAACTGGGCTTTCACAGCGGCCACGACTTTGGGGTGACGATGCCCCACGTTCAAGACGCCGATACCGCCTGCGAAGTCGATAAAGCGGTTGCCGTCAGCGTCCCAGATCTCAGCGTTTTCGGCGCGGTCCGCAAAAGCGGTAGCGGGGCTTGCAGCGCCCGCCGCGACGTATTTCTGCTTTAGTTCGTTTAGCTCGGCATTGCTCATGACTCAGCTCCTTAAAGGATAGGGTGTAGCTCTAGCATAGTGCGCAATAGCGTTGATCACACTGATGACGATGCGATGACAATTCGATTGCGCCCTGCCTGCTTCGCCTGATACATCGCTTTATCCGCGCGATCAAGCATTTGAGTACTCGAGGCTTCAATGTACATGCGATGCCTGCTGAAAGCGTCACGGTTAGCTGATGCTGAGTGTAGGGCGTTTTGAGAAGCGGGGCGGTAGGCTCGTTTGCCGCCAATAGCGTCTGATTAAATAATGCCCGCTTGGCGAAGCACTAGGCGCTGTTCATCGGTGATGCCGATGGCATTCAGCACGCTGTCGGTGTGCTCGCCAAGCGTAGGGGGCGCGGTGGTGGCACTGATGGATTCGCCGTTGATGCGGATCGGGTTGGCTACAAGGTTGACCTCACCTGCTTGGGTATGGGGCAACGTTTGTTTCAATCCGCGTGCTTTGACATGGGGGTCGTCGAACACGCGATCCAGGGTATTGATCGGCCCGCAGGGCACGCCCACGGCCTCGAAGGCCGAAAGCCAAGTATCGGTAGGTTGTGCGCCAAGTGCCAATTCCAGAAGCGGTATCAAGGTGTCGCGATGCTGAACACGGCTGCCGTTGGTGGCAAAGCGCTCGTCTTGAGCGAGCTGCGGCTGGTCGATTACCTGGCAGAAGCGTCTGAACTGCTCGTCATTACCGACCGCCACGATCATATGTCCATCGGCCGTGGCAAAGGCTTGGTAGGGCACGATATTAGGATGGGCGTTGCCTAACCGCTGAGGCACCTGACCGGAGGTCAGATAGTTCAACGCCTGATTGGCCAACACGCCCACCTGCACATCCATGAGTGCCAGATCGATATGGCAGCCTTCGCCACTGTCGCGGCGTTGGTAGAGGGCCGCCAGCACCGCGTTGGCCGCATACAAGCCGGTAAAAATATCGGTAATGGCGACCCCCACCTTGACCGGGCCGCCCCCTGATTCACTGTCCGGTTTACCGGTCAGGCTCATGAGGCCGCCCATGGCTTGGATCATGAAGTCGTAGCCCGCCCGGTGGGCGTAGGGGCTCTCCTGGCCAAAGCCGGTGATAGAGCAGTAGACCAGGCCAGGATTGAGTGCTTTCAGGCTCGCGTAGTCCAGGCCGTATTTTTTCAGCCCGCCGACCTTGAAGTTTTCCAGCACCACGTCCGATTGAGCCGCCAACTGCTTGATCAGCGCTTGGCCTTCGGGCTTGGCCATATCCACCGTCACCGAACGCTTACCGCGATTGGCGCATAGGTAGTAGGCCGATTCAGCGCTGCCGGAGAGCCACGGAGGCCCCCAATGGCGCGTGTCATCACCGCTTTGGGGGCGCTCAATCTTGATCACCTCGGCACCCATGTCGGCCAGCATCTGCCCGCACCAGGGGCCTGCCAGTACCCGAGAGATGTCGAGTACCTTGATGCCTGCCAGGGGCTTTGCGACTGTGCTCATGGGGTGCCTCGCTGAGTGATGACGACGTTAGAAGAACGACTGAATGCCGGTTTGCGCGCGGCCCAGAATCAGGGCGTGCACATCGTGGGTACCTTCGTAGGTATTCACGGACTCCAGGTTCACCATGTGACGAATGACGCCATACTCGTCAGACACGCCGTTACCGCCGTGCATGTCGCGGGAAACGCGGGCGATATCCAGCGCTTTGCCACAGTTGTTGCGTTTGATCAGCGAGATCATTTCCGGCGCCCAGTTGCCGCTGTCCATCAGGCGGCCCACCTGCAGGGCGGCTTGTAAGCCCAGGGTGATTTCGGTCTGCATGTCGGCCAGCTTCTTCTGGATGAGCTGGTTGGCGGCGAGCGGGCGGCCAAACTGCTTGCGGTCCAGAGTGTATTGGCGGGCGGCGTGCCAGCAGAACTCAGCGGTGCCCATCACGCCCCAAGCGATGCCGTAGCGGGCTTTATTCAAACAGCCGAAGGGGCCTTTCAGGCCGCTCACGTTAGGCAGCAGGTTCTCTTCGGGAACGAAAGCGTTGTCCAGCACGATCTCGCCGGTGATAGAGGCACGCAGCGATACTTTGCCTTCGATTTTCGGGGTGGAGAAGCCTTCGGTACCACGCTCGACGATGAAGCCTTTGATCTGGTTATCGTGGGCAGCGGACTTGGCCCAGACCACCGCGATATCGGCAATCGGGCTGTTGGTGATCCACATTTTCGCGCCGGTCAGGCGGTAGCCACCATCGACTTTTTCCGCACGGGTGATCATGGAGCCCGGATCGGAGCCATGGTCGGGTTCGGTCAGGCCGAAGCAGCCCACCATCTCGCCGCTGGCAAGCTTGGGCAGGTATTTGTGTTTCTGCTCTTCGGAGCCATACGCTTCGATGGGGTACATTACCAGCGATGACTGCACGCTCATGGCCGAGCGGTAGCCAGAATCGACACGCTCCACTTCACGGGCGATCAGGCCATAAGCCACGTGGTTGACGCCCGCGCCGCCGTATTCCGGGGAAACCGTGGCACCTAGCAGACCCAGCTCGCCCATCTCGTTCATGATCTCGCGGTCGAAACGCTCTTCGCGGAAGGCGCTCAGCACACGTGGCTGCAGGTTTTCCTGGCAGTAGTCGTGGGCCGCATCGCGGATCTGGCGCTCTTCGTCGGTGAGCTGGCTTTCCAGCAGAAGCGGGTCGTCCCAGTTGAAGCGTGTCATGGCGTGAACTCCGAAAGATGATCGTGTTGAGCTCAATGTATCGCCGTTATTTAAAAATTTCTACATTTTTTTAAAACGCAGAATTTAATCACCTGGCATTCAATCGATGCCGCGGGATTGCAGTACCCGTGTGATGATAGGCACCGGGGTCATCAGGTGGTCGCGCATCAGGTTAGCGGCCTGCTCGGCATTGCGGGCGAGAATGACGTCGACCAGCGCAGCGTGCTCCTGGCGCTTGATGTCCAGCGCCTGGGGCGACATGACGGTCTCTTGCAGCCACAGGTGGCGATAGCGCTCTACCTGATCAAACAGGGTGTCGCGCATCTGCAGCAGGTGGGGGGAGTTGCAGCCGCTGGCAATGGCGGTATGGAACGCCTTGTGGCGCAAATCCCAACCATCCAGCAGCTCGTCGGGGGAGCTGACGCCGGTGACTTTGGCTAGCCGGTGTGCCGTGGCCAGCACGTTGGCTTCCCAGTCGTCGTCGCCACGTTCGATGGCGAGGCGCAAAATCAGCCCTTCCAACTGAGCGCGAGCGTCGTAGATATCGTTCAGTTCGGCCAGCGACATGGCGGCCACCCGGTAGCCCCGTTGGCTGATGGCCACGACCAGCCGGTCGGCGACCAGCTGTGACAGCGCTTCACGCAGCGGCCCGGTGCTCACGCCGTAATACTCTTTCAAACGGCTCATCAAGAGCTTCTCTTCGGGGGCATAGCGGCCACGAATGATGTCCTGCTTGAGCGCGTGGTAAGCGCTAATCGCTAGGTTCTGGCGCGGTGCATCGTGCTCCATAGGGACTCCTTGGATCAGTGTGGCTTAGACCAATGTAGGGGTGTGGCGGTCAACGTAGAATAACGGCTATTATCAATAAATTTTGAAAATTTGGCACAGGTAACGACATTCATGTGGGATTTCATCATTGTCGGCGGCGGCATACTGGGCTTTTCCACCGCCATGCAGCTGCAACAGGCCTACCCGGACAAACGCTTGCTGGTGTTGGAAAAGGAAGCAGGCCCCGCTCAGCATCAAACCGGCCATAACAGCGGCGTGATTCATGCCGGGGTGTATTACACGCCGGGAAGCCTGAAAGCGAAGTTTTGCCTGGAAGGCAATCGCGCCACCCGTGAATTCTGCGACCAGCACGGCGTGCGCTACGACATTTGCGGCAAGCTGCTGGTGGCCACCAACCCGCTGGAAAAGCAGCGTATGGAAGCGCTCTGGGAGCGCACGGCGGCCAACGGTCTGGAGCGTGAATGGCTAGAGGCCGAGGCACTCAAGGAGCGCGAGCCCAATATCACCGGCGTAGCGGGTATTTTCGTGCCCTCTAGCGGTATTGTGAATTACGCTGAAGTCACCCGCGCCATGGCGGCAGAGTTCACGCGCCTTGGCGGTGAGATCCGCTTTGACCACTGCGTCACCGGCCTTGAGGAGCGGGCTGATGAGGTCGTGGTGACCACTCAGCAGGAAACGTTTACCGGCCGCTATTTGGTCTCTTGTTCGGGCTTAATGGCGGACCGCGTCATCCGCATGCTGGGCAAAGATCCTGGATTTACGATTTGCCCCTTCCGTGGCGAATACTACCTGCTTCCCGAGCGCCACAACCGCATCGTCAACCACCTGATCTACCCGATTCCCGACCCTGCCATGCCTTTTTTGGGTGTTCACCTGACCCGCATGATCGACGGGACGGTCACCGTTGGGCCCAATGCGGTGCTGGCGCTCAAGCGCGAAGGGTATCGCAAGCAGGACATGTCGTTACGCGATATGGGGCAGATGTTCAGCCACCCAGGCATCCTGAAAGTGCTGGGCAAGCATCTCAAGCCTGGGCTGGTGGAGATGAAAAACTCGCTCTACAAGCGCGGCTATCTGGAGCTGGTACGCAAGTACTGCCCGAGCCTGACCCTGGAGGATTTGACCCCTTACCCGGCGGGCGTACGCGCTCAGGCGGTCTCCAACGATGGTCGGCTGGTGGATGACTTCCTGTTCGTAAATACTCCGCGCACGGTCAACGTGGGCAATGCGCCATCGCCTGCGGCGACCTCGGCGCTACCCATTGGTGCGCATATCGTGGAGCAGGTGAAAACGTTGTTGGATTAGTATCTAACGCGACTGCCGTGCTAACGTTTAAATACCGTTCTCGGCGCCGCTGACGGCGGCGAGAAACTGGCTCCTTACCTCCTTTACGTCAACCATAATCAATAAGTCCAAGCAGGACGGAGGCAATTCCAATGAAAAAACTAAAATATACCGTTGCAGCGACCATGATGGCGGCTGCTCTGCCCGCCAGCGCTCAGCAGCTCTCCATCGCGACCGGCGGTACCGGCGGCGTTTACTACCCGATCGGTGGTGGCTTTGCCGAAATGATCAACAACCATATCGATGGCGCTCAGGCGACCGCCGAAGTGACCGGCGCTTCCGTCGAGAACATGGGGCTGATCATGCGCGGCGATGCCGACCTAGCACTAGTGCTGGCAGATACTGCTTATCAGGCGTATACCGGTACCGGCGATTTCGATGGCCGCCAGATCGAGAACACCCGCGCGCTCGCGTCTGTGTATCCCAATGCTGTGCAGTTGGTCACCCTGGCAGAGTCTGACATTCAGAGCATTGCGGACCTAGCCGGTAAGCGTGTCTCTGTAGGCGCACCGGGTAGCGGCACCGAGCTGAACGCCCGTGCTCTGCTAGAAGCCAACGGCGTCAACTATGAAGATTTCACTCCTCAGCGCCTGAACTTCAACGAAACCGCTGACGCGATTCGTGATGGCGATATCGATGCCGGTTTCTGGAGCGTTGGCCCGCCCACTAGCTCGATTCTCAACCTTGCTGCCACCCGCGATATTCGCCTGATCGGCCTGTCCGATGAAGAGATTGCCAACGCTCAGGAAGTGGAAGCGGTGTTTGCGCCTTATGAACTGGCCGCAGGCATGTACGACGGCATGGACGAGGCGGTACAGACCATCGGCATCCCTAACGTGCTGGTCGTCAACGCCGATATGGATGAAGAGCTGGCCTACCAGTTGACTCAGCTGCTGTTCGAAAACACCGATGAGCTGATTGCTGTTCACCCAGCGGCTAACGACACCACCATCGAGTTCACCATGAACTCTACGCCGGTACCGCTGCATCCGGGCGCGCTTCGCTACTTCGAAGAAGTTGGCGCTGAGATCCCGGACCGTCTGCGTCCATAACCCATTAGGAGCCGTGCCATGCAGTGGCAACGACGACTGATGGCGCTCTTACTGATGAGTGGTTTGTTCGCCGAAGCGGGGGCCTCCCCCGCTTCGGCGACTGCGTCTTGGCATCTGCGGGTCGTGACCGAGCAGGGCGACACGCTCGTAGATGCAGCCGCGCCGCAGGGCAGCCGCTGGTGCATCCAGTGGCAGCACTCTGTCGAGCACTTTACGGTGTTGGACTGTTACCGCAACGCGGGTGGCATCATGCAGCTAGAGCGTAGCCACCAGCCGGATTTTGCCGCAGGGCTTGGGCATATTTACGGGCGTGGTGAGCAGGTATCCGACGGTGAGGGCGGGTACTGGATCAATGCGATTAACGAGCCGGTGACGAATAATCGCTACGTGCTACGGGTTGGCTCGACGGCCGTCAATCACCGCGTCATGTGGCCGGATGGCGAGCATCCCACCGTGAGCCTGAGTGAGCGAGCGGCTGGCCAACGCGTCACGATAGCCTTGTCATCGCGTTGATTGTCGTTAGTCAAACACCTCATAAGTGCGCCGATCGATGTCGCTTTTCATAAAAATTAAGTGGGTGTTAACCCCCTAAGTTAGCTTATGCTTCCGAGGACTTCATGAACGAATCCACGCCACCGCCGACTGTGATGCCGGGCGGCAATGCGATTCAACCCCGCTTCGTTTTATGGTGTATCACCATCGTGGCGGTGGGACTGTCGTTATTCCAACTCTACTCGGCGGGTATTCAGCCGCTGGGCCTATTTTATCAGCGCAGCATTCACCTAGCGCTGATCATGCTATTGGCATTTTTGATGTTTCCGGCCTTTGGGCCAAACCGTAAGCGCGGCATCGTGGGCTGGGGAATCGACCTGGTCTTCTTTGCCGGTGCGCTGATCACGGGTGGCTACTTGGTGTTCAACTTGGATGCCATCTTCAGTCGCGCCGGGTTCTGGAACCAGACCGATATTTTGGTTGCCTGTATTGCCACGGTCACTGTACTCGAGGCCAGCCGCCGCGCGGTGGGTTTTGGTATGACGGTGATTGGCTTAATCGCTATCGTTTATGCGTTTGCCGGCCCCCGTGGGGAGCTTCCCTGGCTGGGCGAGTGGATGCCCGGCATCATGGAGCACCGTGGCTATAGCCTTGACCGCGTAGCGGGCCAGCTTTATCTGGGCCAAGAAGGCATCTTCGGCCTGCCGCTGGGAGTTGCCGCTACCTATATCTTCATTTTTGTGCTCTTCGGTGCTTTTCTGGAAAGCACGGGTGCCGGTAAGTTTTTCATCGATATGGCTTACGCCGCTACTGGACGCCAGCGCGGCGGTCCGGCCAAAGCGGCCGTTCTGGCCTCGGCGGGTATGGGGTCGATTTCGGGCAGCGCCATTGCCAACGTGGTCACCACCGGCGCGTTCACCATTCCGCTGATGAAGAAACTGGGCTACCAGCCGAAGCAGGCGGGGGGCATCGAAGCCGCCGCTTCCACCGGCGGGCAAATCATGCCGCCGCTGATGGGCGCAGGCGCCTTCTTGATTGCCGAATATACCAATACGCCTTACTTAGAGATCGTCAAAATCAGCATTCTGCCGGCGATCATGTACTTTGCCACGGTCTATCTGTTCGTCCACATCATTGCCTTGAAACAAGGCATGCAGGGCATGGCCAAGAGCGAGCTGCCCCAAATGCGCCAAGTCATGAAAGATGGCTGGCACTTCCTGCTACCGCTGGCGGTGCTGGTGTGGCTACTGGCCATGAGCATGTCGCCCATGCGCGTGGGGTATTACGCAGTCATCACCATGGTGGCGGTGGCTGTCTTGCGTTATGCGTTATGGTACTTCTTCGTGGCACCCAAACAGGGGCAGCCGGTCACGGTCGAGCGCACGAAAGCGGTCGTGTGGGCAGGGCTCGTGAAGCTGGTCCAGGGGTTGGAGTTGGGCGCGCGCAATGCCGTGGCGGTCTCCATGGCTTGCGCTGTCGCCGGTATCATCGTTGGCGTGGTCGGTTTGACTGGTCTGGGTCTGAAGTTCTCCTCCATGATGCTGGCGTTCTCCGGTGGCAACCTGGTGCTGGCTCTGCTGTTGGTGTTGTTGGCGAGCCTAATTTTGGGGATGGGGTTACCGGTCACTGCCAGCTACATCGTTCTGATCGTGCTGGTGGGCCCGGCGCTGACCGCCGAGTTCGGTGTGCCGCTGTTGATCGCTCACTTGGTGGTTTTTTGGTACTCCCAGGACTCCAACGTCACGCCGCCCATCGCCTTGGCAGGCTTTGCTGGGGCGGCGATTGCGGGCAGTAAACCTATGGAGACGGGCTTCCAAGCGTGGAAGTTTGCCAAAGGCCTCTACCTGATTCCGCTGTTTATGGTCTTCAATCCGGAGATCATCATTGGCGGGCCGGTACTCGTGGTGGTATGGAATGCAGTCATCGCGCTACTGGCGCTATGTGCGTTCGCGGCCTCGCTAGAAGGCTACCTGTTCACGCGTATGTCTTGGCTGCCTCGTTTGGCCATTGGTGGTGCCATCGTCGGTGTGTTCTATCCAAGCTTGTGGACGGAGGTGGCCGGAGTCACGGTCATGGTCGTAGCCATCGCCGCTAACTGGCAGGCGAGCAAACGGGAGGCAACGCCGGTGGCCGGTTGATTTTGCCCAGAAGAAAAGTAGCACCAAAAAAGCCCGGGAACATTCGTTCCCGGGCTTTTACGTTTTAGCGTCGGTTCGTATTTAGAAAATCGACTCTGCCGTGCCAGATCCTTGCGAGCCGCTGGCTTCCTCGAGCTCTTGGCTAATGCGCCGAGGCTGGAAATCCGGTAGATGGTCTCTGTGGAACAGCTCGGTCATGCCGCCCGGTTGGTCATCGTGTAAACGACGGCCTGTCTCCTGGTCCACCCGTGCGGTGACGATGGTGTCGGGACGCTCTGGCAGTGCAGAGGGGGTTCCTTCGAGCGCATTGCCCATGAAGTCGATCCAAATGGGTAGCGCGGCATTCGCGCCATACTCGGCAATGGTGTCGTTGCTGTCTTTACCGACCCACACCGTGGTGACGAGATTGCTGTTGAAACCGGCAAACCAGGCGTCTCGCTGGCTATTGGTCGTACCGGTTTTACCGACGATATCCTCACGGTTCAGGCTCAGCGCACCTCGGCCTGTACCGGAGGTAATGACGTCGCGCAGCATGTCACGCAGAATATATACTGCTGCCGCGTCGGCCACTCGTGGCGCAACCGGATACTCTTTACCGTCGATTTCAACGGTCTCCTGGCCATCAGCACAGCTTGGGCAAGCAACTTGTGGAGTTGCTTCATCAATCACTTCGTTATCGTCATCGCGGGTCACCCGCTCGATAAACCAGGGTGCGACTTGGAAGCCTCCGTTTGCAATCACCGAATAGGCGTTGGTCATCTCCATGGGGGTCAAGCTGGCACTACCCAAGGCAAGGGATAAACCGCGCGGTAGACGGCTAGGGGCAAATCCAAAACCTTCTAGGTAGTTGATTGTATGGTCCAGCCCCATGGTTTGCAGAACCCGAATCGTGACGAGATTGCGCGAGCGAGCAAGCGCAGGGCGCAGGCGCATCGGGCCTTGAAAATCGCGGCTTGAGTTGACTGGGCGCCATAGTGAATCGCTGCCATCATCCAATACCACCGGCGCGTCGTTGACCACGCTCGCTGCGTTCATTTCGCCATCTTGTAGGGCGGCGAGATAAATGAACGGCTTGAAGATCGAGCCGGACTGACGCTGGGCTTGCACGGCGCGGTTGAACTTACTCGCGTTGAAGTCGAAGCCGCCCTGCAGCGCCAGAATGGCACCGGTGCGCGGATCTTGCGCCACCAGCGAGCCTTCGGCATCCGGGCGTTGAGAGAGACGCAGGGAGCCGTCGTCATTCTCAATGACACGAATCAGGTCGCCACGCTCGGCAATCTGGCTGGCGCTGCTGGGTTCGGCACCTCGGCTGCGCGGGCTGAGGTAGGGGCGCGCCCAGCTCAAGCCGCTCCAGGCGATGGTGTGCAGTTCACCACCACGGGTGAGTACCTGCATTTCGCGGCCACTGCTTTCAACCACGATGGCGGGACGCAGCAGGCCATAGTTGGGCGTGCGCTCCAGTACTTGAAGCCAGTTGCTCACGTCGCCATCGACGCCTTCGACTTCTGTTTGGCTACGTTGGGCGGCCTGACGAGCGGTCTGGCGAATTTCAGGCGACTCAGATAGCTCCTCTTCCAAACCCTGGGTAGTGGTCTGCTCTTGGGCTTCGACCAAGCTGGGGGCAATGTCCTCTTGCTCGGCGCCGCGCCAGCCGTGGCGTAGGTCGTACTCGATCAAGCCGTTGGCCAGTGCTTGGCGGGCAAACGGCTGCAGCTCGCTATCAATCGTAGTGTAAATACGGTAGCCGCCGGTGTAGGCGTCATCGCCAAAGCGCTCAATGGCATACTGGCGAGCCATCTCTGCCACATAGGCCGCGTCCACTTCGGCTTGGGTGTAATGACGGCGAGCGGTGACCGGCTCTTGCACGGCATTTTGGTAGATATCGTTATCGATATAACCAAGCTCGCGCATACGGAACAGAATCCAATTACGACGGATCAGCGAGCGCTCAGAGTTCGCCAGTGGGTTAAAGGCAGAAGGCGCTTTGGGTAGCCCAGCAATCATGGCGGTTTCGGCCAGGCTCAGCTCGGCAAGCGGCTTGTCATAGTAAGTCTCGGCGGCGGCAGCAATGCCGTAGGCGCGGTTACCCAGGAAGATTTTGTTGACGTAAAGCTCGAAAATCTCCTCTTTATCGAGGATCTGCTCCATCTGCAGGGCTAGCAGAATCTCGCGGATTTTACGTGTGAAGGTCTGGTCCAGGGTCAGCATGTAGTTACGCGCGACCTGCATGGTAATGGTCGAGCCGCCCGACTGAATGGTACCACCGCTCTGTACTAGCTCCACCGCCGCCCGTGCTAGACCGCGAGGGTCGACGCCGGCATGGTCAAAATAGCTGGCATCTTCTGCCGCAATCAGCGCATTAATCATATCCTGGGGGATCTCGTCGAAGTCGATCGCCATGCGGCGCTCTTCGCCGAATTCGCCAATCAGCTTGCCGTCGTTGGTGAAAATACGCAGCGGTGTGTGCAGTTCAAAATCCTGCAGTTGGCGAACGTCGGGCAGTCCCGGCGAGAAGTAGATAGCGGCACCAATCACCGCCAGTATGACCGCGCCTGAGAGCGTAACAACCAGCGAAAATAGTGACAACACAAGAGTTCGTAAAAACGTCATGAACAGTGGGCACCCGTGAAAAGAGGAGTAGCCAGGGCAGTATTAACGCCATGGCGCGCAAGTGGCTGCCATTATAGGAAGGGGAGGCAGCGGCCACCAGTGTTGATATGGCGTAGAGGCATTGGCGTGTGCCTTAACTAAAAATCATGTAACCTCGAAACTCGCACGATAGGCAGGCGGAGCCGGAGTCAGCATGCGCTTACTAAAACCCAGTAAAGGGTTGATTGGTGTCGATATTACCTCGGCCACCGTCAAGCTACTTGAACTTAAACAGTGCAACGACAACTATCAAGTTGAGAGCTACGCCGTGCGCCCGCTTCGCGAAGGCGCGGTAGTCGAGCGCCGTATTCGTGACATGAACGATGTCGCCAATGTGCTTAGTCGCGCCGTTGAGCATGCCAAACCCTCGACGCGCAAAGCCGCCGTGGCCGTTCCGGCCAGCGCCGCGATTACCAAAACGCTCCAGTTTCCCATTTCGCTTAGCGAAGATGAAATAGAGGAGCGCATCATTGCTGAGTCTGACCGGCATATTCCGTTTCCGTTCAGCGAGGTAGCGTTCGATTTCCATTGCCTAGGCCCCGCGCCCTTTGATGAAGAGCAGCAGCAGGTTATTTTGGTGGCGTGCCGCCAGCAGGGTGTCTCACAACTCACAGAAACCTTAGAGCGCGCAGGTCTTGAGCCTGCGGCGGTGGATGTGGAAACCTTCGCCATGGAGCGCTCGCTGGCCGAGCTGCGTCGTCAGCTCAACGTCGACAGCGATCCCAACGCCTGCGTAGGGCTAGTGGATATTGGTGCGAACATGAACGCCTTCCACGTGGTGCGTGGAGGTCACATCGTCTACAGCCGGGACACGGTGTTTGGCGGTCGCCAGCTCACCGACGCGATTCGCGACCATTACTCTTTGAGTAACGAAGAGGCCGGCTTTGCCAAAAAGTACGGCGGCCTACCGGATGACTATCACGAGAAAGTGCTGAATCCGTTTTTGGAAACCGTGGTACAGCAAGTAGGTCGCTCGCTGCAGCTTTATTACACCGCTGCTCGCCAGCATGAGGTGCAACACATTGTATTAGCGGGAGGTTCAAGCGTTATTCCCGGCCTTGCCGAACGTATTTCAGAAGATAGCGGTATGTCGGTGACGATTGCCAACCCGTTCCAGCGTATGCGTGTGAATAAACGCCTTAATATTGAAGGCCTAACCAATGATGCACCGGCCATGCTCACCGCTGGTGGTTTGGCGATGAGGGTTGGGTTATGAGCATCAAGATCAATTTGCTGCCCTGGCGGGAAGCACGCCGTGAAAAGCGTACACGCCGATTTTATGGGGTAGTCGTGATGATGTTCTTAGCGGGTATTGGTTTAGGGCTGGGTGTCTTGCAAATTTATCAGCAGCAGTTATCAGCTCAGCAGCAGCGCAATGCGTATATCACGAACCACATTGAGCGCTTGAATAACGAAATCGCCGATGTGCAGCGCTATCAAGCAACCGCAGCCCGGTTGGGTGAGCAATTAACGCTGTTTCAAACCCTGCAAGCCGAGCGGATAGGCATTGTACAGTTGTTCAATAATATTGCTGCCAGCGTGGTGGATGGCGTGGTGTATCAGCGCCTTTCCCGCAGTGGTGAACAGGTTAGCTTTTCTGCCATGGCGGGCAGCGAGCGGCAGGTATCGGATCAACTGCGCCAAATCGCCAGCATGCCAGGGTTAGGGGTGCCACAATTCTCTGAGGTAGCCAGTGGCGATGATGGTACCAGCCGAGTGTTCCAGTTTGACGTGGTACAGTCTGTCGTAGAAGAAGCCGCCGCTGAGGAGGAAGCGCCATGATCTGGGGGCGTGAACGCTGGCGGAGTGAGTGGCGGCAGCTGCAAGATGTAGATTGGCAGGGGCTGGATGTAAAAGAGGCGGGAGAGTGGCCTGCGCTATTAAAAGCGCTATGTGGGGTGCTGGCCTTTGTCATTGCCGTTGGCGCATTAAGTTGGTGGCTGGTGGGCGAAAAGCGCGCCGAGCTAGAAGCGGCGCAGCGTCAAGAGATGCGCCTGCTGAGTGAGTACCGCAGTAAAGTCTCTGAGGCGGCATTTTTGCCCGAGGTACGCGACCAACTAATGGTCTTAGAGGAGCAAATGGCCACTATGCGTGCCATGCTGCCCACCAGTGCCGAGATTCCTTCACTGCTGGATAGTATTAGCGATGCGGCGGTGAACAATAACCTAAGTATCGAAACGATTCGTCTTCGGCCCATCGTGCGTAACGCCCATTATGTGGAGCACCCTTTGGATATTCAGGTGCGTGGCGGCTATCACGAGCTGGCGCAATTCGTGGCCGATATTAGCCAGCTTGCGCGTATTGTGACCCAGCACGATTTAACCCTAGCCCCTGCCGGGCAGAGTGGTGACTCGCTGCGCATGTCGCTGCTGGCACGCACCTATAGCTATATAGAAGCAGTGGAAGGGAAGGAGCCCGCCCCATGAAGCGTCTACTTAGCATTGGAGCGGTGGTTCTGTTAGCGGGCTGTGGCGATGCCAACCTGAGCCAGTTAGATACCGTGATGGAAGAGATTCGTCGTACACCGGCAGGGCAGCCACCGGTGATTATACCGACGATTCCTGAGTATCAGCCGGTAGATTACCGTTACCGCGAGGTGCGAAGCCCCTTCTTAGCACCAGAAAGCATTCGTGCCAACGGCACGGTAGCAGTGATGGAGAGTGCACTCGCCCCGGATCAGCAGCGCACCCCCGAGCCGCTAGAGGAGTTTCAGCTGGAGGCGCTGCGTTTAGTTGGCACATTGCGCATGGGCGGGAAGCAGGTGGCGTTGATTAGCGCCCCTGATGGCAGCGTTTATAGTGTGCGTGAAGGCAACTATTTAGGCACTAACTACGGGCATATCACCGCGATTGGCCCGCAAGAAGTACGCATAACCGAACGTATTTTTAATCAGTTGCAGGGTTGGCAGGAGCGTCAGGCATCGCTCACCCTGAATGAGTAGGCTAAGCACATATCGCACGGTGCGCCCTATGTATTTTTACTTGTTATCGGATAACACGCTATGGTCGTCATGCTTCGTCTAATTACGCTGCCATTGTTAGCCCTGATGCCCACCTTTGCCCTGGGTTCAGTGCTAACGGACCTTGATGTGCGTTCAATCAGTGGCGGTGAGGTGGAGCTGGTATTGCAATTTAGCGGCGGCGTTGCCGAGCTTCGCGGCTATCGGCTGAATACTCCGCCGCGTCTAGCGCTAGATCTAGCCGATACCCAAAGCAGCTTGCCTCAGCGGCGTATTAACGTAGACAGCGCAGGTGTGGAGCGTATTACCGCGTTGGAGGGCAATGGCCGTACACGGCTAGTGGTCGACCTGAGCGAGCCGCTGGACTACACCTCTCGCATAGAAGGGGATCAGCTGCGCATCACCCTAAGCCCTGAAAGTATTAGCGCTGCGAATGACAACTCGCCCGCAGGTATGAGTAGCGAGCTGGAAACTGCCCTAGGGCCGCAAGTAACGGATATCGACTTCCAGCGGGGGGCTGATGGGGCAGGGCGTTTGCTGGTCTCTTTTGATCGTGAAGGGGTAGTGACGCAAGTGCGGGAAGGGAGTGAGGGCCGCGTTATTGCTGAGCTTCGCGACGTAGATATTCCTGATTCCTTGAATCAAATTTACGATGTGACCGACTTTGCTACCCCCATTACTCGCATAACCCCCCGCACTGGCCAGCGGGAAACCCTGCTTGAGCTGCAAACGAACGGCCCCTACGCGATGATTTCATCGCAAAGCGGGCGAACACTCACCGTGGAAGTACAGCCGGTGAGCCAAGCCTCTCAGCAGGACCGCGCGCAGCAGGGAGAAAGCTTCACCGGCGACCGTCTGAGCCTCAATTTCCAAGATATTGAGGTGCGAGCCGTGCTGGCGACGCTGGCTGAGTTTACCGGCTTGAACCTAGTCGCCAGTGATAGTGTTACTGGGCGAGTAACGCTCAACCTCAACGATGTGCCCTGGGACCAGGCGCTGGCGCTGATTTTGCAAAGCCAAGGGCTCTCTAGCCGTGAACAGGGCAATGTGATTGTAGTAGCGCCGGCCAGTGAGCTGGCCGAGATTGAGCGTCAAGAGATTGAGGCCCGTAGCCAGCAGCAAATCTTGGCGCCGTTGGTGACTGAGTTCATCGAGATAAAGTACGCACGGGCCGAAGATTTAGCACAGCTGTTGCGTGGTGGTGACGGTTTTGGGCTGCTCACTGAGCGTGGCCGCGTTAGCGTTGACCAGCGTACCAACACACTGCTCATTCAAGACACGGCCGAACAGGTGCGCGATATTATGCGGACGCTGGTCCGGCTGGATGTGGCGGTGCGTCAGGTACAGATCGAAGCGCGCATCGTGATTGCCCGTGATAGCGCTTCCCGAGAGTTGGGGGTGAACTGGGGCGTCTCCAGCACCCGAGGCTTCCTGGAAAACGAAGCCGGGCAGTTCGTGCCGCGCAACATCAATCCTGGCGGCCTCAACCGTGCCCAAGGTGGCCTGGCGGTGGACTTAGGCTCAACGGCAGCGGCTGATACGGGCTTCAGCTTTGGCTATCTCTCAGGGGATATTCTGCTCGACCTTGAGTTGCGCGCCCTTGAAAGCGAAGGCAAAAGCCAGACCATTTCGCAGCCTCGGGTGATTACCGCCAACCAGCGCACCGCAACGATCCGCCAAGGGGAGGAGCG
Organism: Halomonas sp. Ps84H-12; assembly: GCF_024124725.1. NCBI lineage: Bacteria > Pseudomonadati > Pseudomonadota > Gammaproteobacteria > Oceanospirillales > Halomonadaceae > Halomonas > Halomonas sp. Ps84H-12. Next base: position 34,034 of record NZ_JAMXSJ010000028.1, read on the forward strand.
GGCATTCCAGAGTGTCGATGCCCAGGGCAACCCCGATACCGAGTTCAAGGAGGCGGAGCTGTCGCTGGAGGTCACGCCGCAAATTACCCCAGATAACCGCATCATTATGGATTTGGTAATCAAGAACGACAGCTTCCGTGAGAGCGAGTTCGGCGGCGAGCCGCCCATTGATACCAACCAAATCGAGACCCAGGTGCTGGTCGATAATGGCCAGACGGTGGTGTTAGGCGGTATTTTGACCACTGAACAGCTGAGCCAAATAGCGAAAACACCGCTGCTGGGCGATCTTCCTATACTGGGCAGGCTGTTTCGCTATACCGAAGAGAGCAATGAAAAGGTAGAGTTATTAGTCTTTATCACTCCACGATTACTTGATGATGGTTTGGCGGTTCGCTGATGCAGGATTTACCCAATCTTTTCTTAATAGGCCCCATGGGGGCTGGTAAAAGCACGATAGGCCGCTTATTGGCGGGAGAACTATCGCGCCCGTTTTACGATAGCGATCACGCCATACAAGACCGCTGCGGTGCCGATATACCCTGGATTTTTGACGTGGAGGGTGAGCAAGGCTTTCGTCAGCGTGAAATTCAGATGATTGACGAGCTCACCCAGCTCACGGATGTCGTGGTCGCCACCGGCGGTGGCGCGGTGCTGCGGGAAGAGAACCGCCGAGCGCTGCGCGATCGCGGTACAGTGGTGTACTTGATGACCACTGTCGAGCAGCAGCTAAAACGCACCGCCAAAGATCGCAACCGCCCGTTGCTGCAGTGCGCGAATCGCGAACAGGTGCTCAACGATATGTTCGCCGCCCGTGATCCGCTCTACCGTGCTACTTCCGACATTACGGTACGTACGGATCGCCGTAGCCCCCGTGCCGTGGTGAATGAAATTTTACGCCGCGTGCATCGCTTGATTGATCCGTTAGAAACCGCCAGCGCCCCACATAAAAAGGTATCTCAATGACAGAGCTAGCCCATGACCGTACGCTAACCGTTGAACTGGGGGAGCGCAGCTACCCCATCCATATTGGCGTTGGGCTATTAAATCGCTCCGACAGTTTTGTGCCCTATCTGGCCGGTAGCCAAGTCATGATCGTTACCAATGAAACCGTGGCGCCGCACTACTTAGACACGCTGCGTTCTAGCTTACCCGAGCATTTAGACGTGCGTGCCGTGGTGCTGCCAGATGGCGAGCAGTACAAAACCATCGAACAGGTAGGACGCATTTGGGATGCGCTGCTGGAAGCCGGCTTTAACCGCCGCTGCACACTCATTGCCCTTGGCGGCGGTGTGATTGGCGATATGGTGGGCTATGCCGCTGCTTCCTATCAGCGCGGCGTGGCCTTTATTCAAGTGCCCACCACGCTGCTTTCCCAGGTGGACTCCTCGGTGGGCGGCAAAACCGGTGTTAATCATCCGCTGGGTAAGAACATGATTGGCGCGTTTTGGCAGCCAAAAGCGGTAGTGGTGGATATTGCCACGCTGACCACGCTGCCTGCCCGAGAGCTTTCTGCAGGGCTTGCGGAAGTGGTGAAGTACGGCTTTATTCGTGACGCTGCTTTCTTAGCGTGGCTAGAACAAAACATGACGGCGCTGCGCCGCGTTGAACCTGAGATCGTTGCAGAGGCCATTGCCAAAAGCTGTCAAATCAAAGCCAATATTGTGGCGGAAGATGAAACCGAGCAGGGCGTTCGTGCGCTGCTGAACCTTGGCCACACGTTTGGCCACGCCATTGAGGCGCATCAAGGCTATGGCAATTGGCTTCACGGTGAAGCGGTGGGGGCAGGTATGGCCATGGCAGCGACGCTCTCCCATCAGCTTGGGTGGATCAGCGCTGATGCGCTTGAGCGCACGAAAAAGGTGATTGAAAGCGCGGGTCTTCCGCTGGTCGCGCCAACGGGCATGTCGTCGGATGACTTCTTGACACGAATGCGGCTGGATAAAAAGAACGTGGACGCGCGTCTGCGTCTGGTGCTACTGAACGACTTGGGCGATGCCTGCGTTAGCGATGCCACGCCTATCGAGACACTGAGACAGCTACTCGATGATTATCCGCGCGGCTAGGGGAATCACCCGTAAGCACACCCGCTCAAAACCCGCCTCGAAACAGGCGGGTTTTGTTTGTCTAGAAAGCGCCGAAGTGGCTGCTGACTAGTGATATCCGTATGCCTTATGCGCTATCGGCATGGGGTTTTTAGTAAAAATTAGACTAAAGTCTAGTGCTCTGTATTGATCGTTGAAATACCGTTTCTTTGGCCTGCAAGCCGTTGAAGTATAACTATTTTTTTATTGAGCGGTAGTGCAACTACGGGATTTGGCGAGGGTTTTTGACGATTGGCGAGTGTCGAGCGATTGCGCTACGCGGTGGCAAATCGCTATGCTGAGCGACCTTTTTCTCGCAGCAGCGAATGCGGACAACACCCTATTTTGGGCGGGTAACAAGAGCCATAAAAAAAGAAAAACCCGTGATTATACCATAAAAACGCTGCTTACAAAATACGCTGACTAGAGGCACGCCCATGAATAGAGGTCTTCACCAGCCAGGCGAGTTTCGCGATAACTGCGGCTTTGGCCTTATTGCCCACATGGAAGGGCAGGCCAGCCACGACTTGCTGAAAACGGCTATCGAATCACTGACTTGCATGACCCACCGTGGCGGCATCGCGGCAGATGGTAAAACCGGCGACGGTTGTGGCCTGCTGCTAAAGATGCCCGCACAGTTCATGCGTGCTGCTGCTAAAGAGTCGCTCGATGTAGAGCTGGGCGAGCGCTTCGCAGTGGGGTCGGTGTTTTTACCCAACGACGATGCGCGTGCCGCCAAAGCCAAAGAGACGCTGGTGGCTGAGTTAAGCGCACGCGGTTTGGACGTGCTGGGCTGGCGCGTAGTGCCCACGGACTCGAGTGTCTGCGGCCCCATGGCGCTGGACTGCCTGCCGCGTATCGAGCAGCTGTTCGTTGCCCCCGGCAGCAGCGACAATTTCGATGTCGATCTTTTCATGGGTCGCCGCTACGCCGAGCAGGCGCTGCGCAGCGACGAAGACTTTTACGTGGCATCGCTCTCCAGCGAAGTGGTCTCCTATAAAGGCCTGGTCATGCCGGAAGATTTGCCGGCCTTCTATAAAGACCTGAACGACCCACGCTTGGAAACCGCCATCTGCGTCTTCCATCAGCGCTTCTCGACCAACACCGCACCGCGCTGGCCGTTGGCACAGCCGTTCCGCCTGCTGGCGCACAACGGCGAGATCAACACCATCGAAGCCAACCGCGGCTGGGCGAACTCGCGTAAGGCGAACTTCGTCAACGAGCGTCTGCCGGATATCGCTAAACTAGACGAAATCGTCAACACCACCGGCTCCGACTCCTCCAGTATGGATAACATGCTGGAAGTGCTGCTGACCGGCGGTATGGAACTACACCGCGCCGTGCGCATGATGGTGCCACCTGCCTGGCAGAACGTGGAGACCATGGATGCCGAGCTGCGGGCGTTCTACGAGTACAACTCCATGCACATGGAGCCCTGGGATGGCCCCGCTGGCGTGGTCATGACCGACGGCCGTCAGGCCGTGTGTATGCTGGACCGTAACGGGCTGCGCCCGGCGCGCTGGGTGATCACCAAGAATGGCTACATCACGCTGGCGTCGGAAATCGGCACCTACGGCTATCAGCCGGAAGACGTGGTGGCAAAAGGCCGCGTCGGCCCCGGTCAGATGCTGGCCGTGGATACCCACACCGGCGAAGTGCTGCACACCCAGGACATCGATGACCGCCTGAAGTCCGCCTACCCCTACAAGCGTTGGCTGAAGCAGGAAGCCAGCTACCTGGAGTCGGCGCTGACCGAGCTGGCGCGATTCCAGACCATGGATACCGACGCCCTGAACGTGCAGCAGAAGATGTTTCAGGTGACCTTTGAAGAGCGTGACCAGGTGCTGCGTCCGCTGGCAGAAAGCGGCCAGGAGGCGGTGGGCTCCATGGGCGATGATACGCCGATGGCGGTGCTGTCGAGCCGCCCGCGCCTGCTCACCGACTACTTCCGGCAGAAGTTTGCTCAGGTCACCAACCCGCCGATCGACCCGCTGCGCGAAGCGATCGTGATGTCGCTGGAAACCTGCTGTGGCGCGGAGCTGAATGTCTTCAAGGCCACACCGGAACACGCCCATCGCTTGATTTTGACCACGCCGGTGCTGTCGCCACGCAAGTTCACTGCGCTGGTGAGTCAGGACGACCCGGCATTTGCCAGCCATTTGCTGCCGCTGGGCTACGACCCGGAAAGCACCAGCCTCCAGCAAGCCATCGTGGCGCTGTGCCAGGAAGCCGAAGCGCAGGTCAAGGCGGGCAAGGTAATTCTGGTGCTGAGCGATGCCGAACTGCCCAAGGGCCAACTGCCTATTCAGGCAGCGCTGGCCGTGGGTGCGGTGCACTCCCACCTGGGCCGCCTGGCGCTGCGCCCCAATGCCAACATCGTGGTCGAGACTGGCTACGCCCGCGATGCCCATCAGATGGCGGTACTGTTCGGGGTGGGCGCCACGGCGGTCTACCCGTGGCTGGCGTATCAGGTCATGGCGGATATGCACCGCACCGGCGAGCTGACCGGCAATCCGGCGGATGCCCGTGAGAACTACCGCAAAGGCCTGCAGAAGGGGCTCTTCAAGATTCTTTCGAAGATGGGTATCTCGACGCTGGCCTCCTACCGTGGCTCCATGCTGTTCGAAGCCGTGGGCCTGTCGGATGAGGTCATGGAGACCTGCTTCGTGGGCATGGCTTCGCGTATCCAGGGCACCGGCTTTGCCGAGCTGCAGCTGCAGCAGGAGCTGCTGGCCAAGGATGCGTGGATTCCCCGCAAAGGGATCTCTCAAGGCGGCATGCTCAAGTACGTGCATGACCACGAGTACCACGCCTACAACCCGGACGTAGTGAAATCGCTGCAAGCCGCCGTGCAAGAAGGCAGCTACGCCAAGTGGAAAAAGTTTGCCCAGCTGGTGAACGAGCGCCCGGTGGCCACCATTCGTGACCTGCTGACGCTCAAGCCTTCCGAGTCGCCGGTGCCGCTGGAAGAGGTCGAGCCCATTGAGGCGCTGATTCCGCGCTTTGATAGCGCCGGTATGTCGCTGGGTGCGCTCTCTCCCGAGGCGCACGAAGCGCTGGCACAGGCCATGAATGAGGCGGGTGGTCGCTCCAACTCCGGTGAAGGTGGCGAAGACCCAGCCCGTTACGGCACCATTCGCAGCTCGAAGATCAAACAGATCGCCTCAGGTCGTTTCGGTGTTACGCCAGCTTACCTGGTCAATGCCGAAGTGCTGCAGATCAAGGTGGCTCAGGGCGCGAAGCCCGGTGAAGGCGGCCAGCTGCCAGGCGGCAAGGTCAATCAGCTGATTGCCCGCTTGCGCTACTCGGTGCCCGGCGTCACGTTGATTTCGCCGCCGCCGCACCACGATATTTACTCCATCGAAGACTTGGCGCAGCTGATCTTTGACCTCAAGCAGGTCAACCCAGACGCGCAGGTCTCGGTGAAACTCGTCTCCGAGCCAGGGATCGGCACCATTGCCACTGGCGTCGCCAAAGCCTATGCGGACTTGATCACCGTGTCTGGCTACGATGGCGGCACCGCGGCTAGCCCGCTCACCTCCATCAAGCACGCCGGTTCCCCTTGGGAGCTGGGCCTGCCGGAGGTGCATCAGGCACTTCGCATCAACGGCCTGCGGGACAAAATCCGCCTACAAACCGATGGCGGCCTGAAAACTGGCCTTGATGTCGTCAAAGCGGCCATTCTGGGGGCCGAAAGCTTCGGCTTTGGCACCGCGCCGATGGTGGCGCTGGGCTGTAAATACCTGCGTATTTGCCACCTGAACAATTGTGCCACCGGTGTAGCGACCCAGGACGACTTCCTGCGCGGCGAGCACTTCCGCGGCACCGTGGATATGGTGAAGAACTACTTCCGCTTTATTGCCGAAGAAGTACGCGAGCTGATGGCCATGCTGGGCGTTCGCAAGCTCACCGACCTGATTGGCCGCACGGACCTGCTGGAAGTGCTGGAAGGCAATACGGCATCACAGCGCAAGCTGGATTTAATGCCGCTGTTGGCGAACGACTTCGTGCCTGCGGATGCGCCTCAGTTCTGCGAAGTGAGCCGCAACGTGCCTCACGACCCGGGTGCCAAGAACCAGGAAGTCTTGGCGGCGCTGAAAGAGGCCATTGAGTCTCAGTCTGGCGGCACGTTCGATTTTACCATCACCAACTGCGACCGCAGTGTCGGTGCGCTCACCTCCGGTGCCATTGCCAAGCGTTACGGTGAAGAGGGGCTCGAAGCCGCACCGGTGACGGCGCGCTTTATCGGTGTGGCGGGCCAAAGCTTCGGCGTGTGGAACGCCCGTGGCCTGAACCTCTATCTGGAAGGCGATGCCAACGACTACGTCGGTAAAGGCATGAACGGTGGCAGCATCGTCATCGTGCCGCCCAAGGTCAGCCAGTTCGAGAGCCACAAAACGGCCATTATCGGCAACACCTGCCTCTATGGGGCTACGGGTGGCACGCTGTTTGCTGCCGGTACCGCTGGCGAGCGTTTTGCGGTACGTAACTCCGGCGCCACGGCGGTGATCGAAGGCGCGGGTGACCACTGCTGTGAGTACATGACCGGTGGTTTGGTCTGCGTGCTGGGTGAGACCGGCGTTAACTTCGGTGCGGGCATGACCGGTGGTTTTGCCTACGTGTTGGATGAAGATCGTAGCTTCGTGGATAAGTACAACCACGAGCTGGTCGAGATTCACCGGGTCAACACCGAAGCGATGGAAGCCTACCGTCGCCACCTGCGGGAGATGATCGAGGCCTACGTGGCCGCGACGGGTTCCGCACGCGGTGCGGCGATTCTGGAAGACTTCAGCGACTACGCGCGCCACTTCTGGCTGGTGAAGCCAAAAGCGGCCAGCCTGGGTAGTCTGCTGGATCAGTCTCGGCGTCAGCCGCAATAACCGTCAGCGCCTACGCTTCGAGGAGAGAGATCATGGCCAACCGTTTAAATAACGATTTTCAGTTTGTCGACGTGGGTCGTAAAGACCCACAGAAAAAACCTGCGCACACCCGGGCCAAAGAGTTCGCGGAAATTTACGAGCCGTTCAAGCCCACCGATGCGGCGAGCCAGGCGCACCGCTGCTTGCACTGCGGCAACCCCTACTGCGAGTGGAAGTGCCCGGTACACAACTACATTCCCAACTGGCTGCAGCTGGTGGTGGAAGGCAACATTATTGAAGCCGCCGAGCTGTCCCACAAAACCAACTCGCTGCCGGAAGTGTGTGGCCGCGTGTGCCCGCAAGACCGCCTGTGTGAAGGCGATTGCACCCTGAACGATGGCTTTGGCGCGGTGACGATCGGCTCGGTGGAGAAATACATCACCGATACCGCCTTTGCCATGGGCTGGCGCCCTGATATGTCCAAAGTGGTGTGGACCGATAAGAAAGTCGCGATTGTCGGTGCAGGCCCTGCGGGCTTGGGCTGTGCCGACATTCTGGCGCGCAACGGCGTCAAGCCAGTGGTGTTCGATAAGTACCCCGAAATTGGCGGCCTGCTGACCTTCGGTATCCCTGAATTCAAGCTGGAAAAGAACGTCATGGAACGCCGCCGTGCGGTATTCGAGGAGATGGGCGTCGAGTTCCGTCTGAATACCGAAATCGGCACCGACATCGAGTTCGAGACGCTGCTGCAGGAGTACGACGCGGTGTTCCTGGGCATGGGTACTTACAAGTACATGCAGGGTGGCTTCCCCGGTGAAGATCTACCTGGCGTATACAAGGCGCTGGACTTCCTGATTGCCAACGTAAACCGCCGCTTGGGCTTCGAGAAAGACCCGAACGACTTTATCTCCATGGAAGGCAAGCGCGTGGTGGTGCTGGGCGGTGGTGATACCGCGATGGACTGTAACCGCACCTCGATTCGTCAGCGCGCCGCCAGCGTGACCTGTGCCTACCGCCGCGATGAAGAGAACATGCCGGGCTCGCGCCGTGAAGTGGCTAACGCACGGGAAGAGGGCGTCGAGTTCTTGTTCAACCGCCAGCCGGTAGCGGTAGTGGGCGAAGATAAGGTCGAGGGTGTGAAGGTAGTCCGCACGCGCCTGGGCGAGCCGGATGAGAACGGCCGTCGTCGTCCTGAAGTGGTGCCGGGGTCTGAAGAGATCATTGCGGCCGATGCGGTCGTGGTGGCCTTTGGTTTCCAGGCAAGCCCGGCACCGTGGTTCGATAGCGCCAATATCGATGTCAACGAATGGGACCTAGTCAAAGCGCCTGAGCATGGTCAGTACGCCTTCCAAACTAGCAATGAGAAAATTTTTGCCGGTGGCGATATGGTGCGTGGCTCCGATCTCGTGGTCACCGCTATATATGAAGGGCGTCAGGCGGCCGAGGGCATTCTGGATTACCTAGGCGTGTAAAGTGTGTATGCCATGCCGAACAGCACCAGGGGTAGGTCGTAGCGAGGGTCTTTTGTCATGGATGACAAAAGTAGCGCCCAGGGATGGGTTTACAGCGCCCTCGCGCAGACCTACTTCTGGGGCAACTGCGCATCGGCATCCTTTAGCCCGATCAATTGGCCTCCCACTGTTTATGTACAGTCAGTAGCTAGTTATGTGTAGCCAATAGCTAGGGTGGGAGGCAGCTTTAGCTCGCGACCGAGAGCTGGCGCTGTTTCACTTCAAATTGAGCCTTAAGGCGTACTCTGCTATTCTGTCGTCCCATCCTGGTGTGGCTTTCTGTTACGCCTTTTGATCACGTTTCGACAGGTTTTCCATGACACGATATATCTTCGTGACCGGCGGCGTTGTGTCCTCTCTTGGCAAGGGCATCGCGTCGGCCTCGCTGGCGGCGATTCTCGAGGCCCGCGGCCTTAAGGTCACCATGCTCAAGCTCGACCCGTACATCAACGTGGACCCGGGCACCATGAGTCCCTTCCAGCACGGCGAGGTGTTCGTCACCGAGGATGGCGCCGAGACGGACTTGGACTTAGGTCACTATGAGCGCTTTATTCGCACCAAAATGACCCAGGGCAACAACTTCACCACCGGCCGCGTGTACGAACATGTGCTACGCAAAGAGCGCCGGGGTGACTACCTGGGTGGCACTGTGCAGGTCATTCCGCACATCACTGATGAGATCAAGCAGCGCGTCTACGCTGGAGGCGAAGGCTTCGACGTGGCGCTGGTGGAGATCGGCGGGACGGTTGGCGATATCGAATCACTGCCGTTCCTGGAGTCCATTCGTCAGATTCGCAGCGAGCTGGGCGCAAGCCGCGCCATTTACATGCACCTCACCCTGGTGCCGTACATCAAGACCGCTGGCGAAACCAAAACCAAACCGACGCAGCACAGCGTAAAAGAGCTGCGCTCCATCGGCATCCAGCCGGATATTTTGATTTGCCGCAGCGAAGTGGAGCTTGAGGAGAGCGAGCGCCGCAAGATTGCGCTGTTCACCAATGTGGAAGAGCGTGCGGTAGTGCCGCTGCAAGACGCCGACACTATCTACCGCATTCCGCTAATGCTTCACGAGCACGGCCTGGACGATATCGTCTGCGACAAGCTGCGCTTAGAAGCTGAGCCTGCGGATCTGTCGGAGTGGGTCAAGGTACTCGATGCCAAGCTGAACCCGCTGAAGTCGGTCAGCATCGCCATGGTCGGCAAGTACATGGAGCTGCTGGATGCGTATAAGTCGCTGAACGAAGCGCTGATCCACGCGGGTATTCAGGGCCGCATCAAGGTCAACGTCGACTACATCGACTCTGAAGACATCGAGCGTCACGGCACCGAGCGTCTGGCAGGTAAAGACGCCATTCTGGTGCCCGGCGGTTTTGGCGAGCGCGGTGTGGAAGGCAAGATTCTGACCGCCCAGTTTGCCCGTGAAAACAACATCCCTTACCTGGGTATCTGTCTAGGCATGCAGGTAGCGGTGATCGAGTTCGCCCGCAACGTGGCTGGCTGGAAAGACGCCAACTCCACCGAGTTTACCCACGATACCAAGCACCCGGTGGTGGGGTTGATCACCGAGTGGATCAATGCCGAAGGCAAGATCGAGCTGCGCGACGCGGCCTCCGACCTGGGCGGCACCATGCGTTTGGGCGGCCAAGTGTGCCATCTGGCCGCTGGCAGCAAAGCCCGCGAAGCGTACGGTGCCGACGAAATCGTTGAGCGTCATCGCCACCGCTTCGAAGTCAACAACCAGTTCATTGATGAGCTGGAAGCTGCGGGCCTGGTGATTTCGGGCAAGAGCGTCGATCAGTCGCTGGTCGAAGTCGTCGAGCTGGCGGATCACCCTTGGTACGTGGCGTGTCAGTTCCACCCGGAGTTCACCTCGACGCCTCGCGACGGTCATCCGCTCTTCTCGGGCTTCGTCAATGCCGCACTAGAACACAAAACGGCACGCACCCGTGCCCACGCCGCACCTCAGGAATAAAGGGGGAAGCATGTCTTCTCAGTCCCAATTCCCAGAGCATCACATCAACGTTGCCGGCTTAACCGCCGGCAATTCTTTGCCACTCATGCTGCTTGGCGGCATGAACGTGCTGGAGTCGGCGGAGCTGGCCGATGAAGTGGCGCAGGCCTACGTGAATGTGACGCAAAAGCTGGGTATGCCTTATGTGTTCAAGGCCAGTTTCGACAAAGCGAATCGCAGCTCGATCCACTCCTACCGGGGGCCTGGGCTGGAAAAAGGCCTGCAAATCCTGGCCGATATCAAGGCGCGCTATAACGTGCCCATCATTACCGATGTGCACGAGCCCTGGCAGGCAGCGCCTGCTGCTGAAGTCGCCGATATCATCCAGCTGCCGGCCTTTTTGGCGCGCCAGACCGATCTAGTGGTGGCAATGGCGAAAACGGGCGCTGCCATCAATATCAAAAAGCCGCAGTTTTTGGCCCCGCACGAAATGCGCCATATCCTTAACAAGTTTCAGGAAGCGGGCAATGACCGCCTGATGCTCTGCGAGCGCGGCACCAGCTTTGGCTACAACAACCTGGTGGTGGACATGCTGGGCTTTGGCGACATGAAGCAGACCGGTTACCCGGTGTTCTTCGATGTCACCCATGCTCTGCAGCGTCCAGGTGGCCGGGCGGACAGCGCCGATGGCCGCCGTGCCCAGGTTGCCGAGCTTGCTCGCGCGGGTGTGGCAGTGGGCTTGGCCGGGCTGTTTTTGGAAGCTCATCCAGACCCCGATAACGCCAAGTGCGATGGCCCCTGCGCACTGCCACTGGACCAGCTCGAACCGTTTCTGACCCAACTGTCACAGCTGGACGCGCTGGTCAAAGGCTTCGCCCCCTTGACCATCCGTTAATCGCGGCGGATATCCGTGGTATACATTGGACCTCTCATCGATTAGACCGACAACCAAAGGACACTGTCATGACCAAAATTGTTGAAATCAGTGCGCTGGAAGTGCTCGATTCGCGCGGTAACCCGACCGTTCAAGCCACCGTACGTTTGGAAAGCGGTGCCGTAGGCGTTGCCTGTGCCCCCAGCGGTGCCTCCACGGGTTCCCGCGAAGCACTCGAACTGCGTGATGGCGACAAGGCGCGCTACCTCGGTAAAGGCGTTTTAAAAGCCGTCGAGGCCGTGAATGGCAAGATTCGTGATGCGTTGTTGGGAATGGATGCGCGGGACCAGCGCGGTTTGGACAATGCCATGCTGGAGTTGGATGGCACGGATAACAAGGCGACTCTGGGAGCCAATGCGATTCTGGCGGTGTCGCTCGCGGCAGCCAAGGCGGCGGCCAATGCCAAAGGCGTGCCACTGTATGCCCATATCGCCGAGCTTTACGGTCAGCCAGGCCAGTACAGCATGCCGGTACCGATGATGAACATCCTCAACGGCGGTGAGCACGCCGACAATAACGTGGATATTCAGGAGTTCATGGTGCAGCCGGTGGGCGCCCCCAACTTCCGTGAAGGCCTGCGCATGGGCGCGGAAATTTTCCACGCGCTGAAGAAAGTGCTGTCTGCCAAGGGGCTGTCTACCTCGGTAGGGGATGAGGGTGGCTTTGCGCCCAACCTGACATCCAACGCCGAGGCACTGGCCGTCATCAAGCAGGCGGTGGCCGATGCCGGTTATGCCCTGGGCAGCGACGTCACGCTGGCACTGGACTGCGCCTCTTCCGAGTTCTACAAGGATGGCCAGTACAACCTCTCTGGCGAAGGCAAGAGCTACGACGCCGAAGGCTTTGCGGACTACCTAGCGGGCCTGTGTGCCGACTACCCGATCGTGTCTATCGAAGACGGCATGGACGAGTCCGACTGGGCCGGTTGGAAAGCCTTGACCGACAAGCTGGGCGACAAGGTGCAGCTGGTGGGGGACGACCTATTCGTCACCAATACCAAAATCCTTAAGCGTGGCATTGACGAGCAGATCGGTAACTCGATTCTGATCAAGTTCAACCAGATTGGCTCGCTCTCCGAAACCCTCGACGCGATTAAAATGGCCCAAGATGCGGGCTTTACGGCGGTCATCTCCCACCGTAGTGGTGAAACCGAAGACACTACCATTGCTGATCTGGCCGTAGGCACCTGTGCGGGACAAATCAAGACCGGATCGCTGTGTCGTTCTGACCGTGTCGCGAAGTACAACCGCCTGCTGGTGATCGAAGCCGAGCTAGGGGATGTGAGCTACCCCGGTTTGAAAGCCATCAAAGGCCAGTAGGTCAAAAACATAGCGTTCGCGTGTAAGAGATCTCTCAAAAATTTGTAAGAGATCTCTTACAAATGCCGACGAAATTCGCTCGAAACCTTGTAAGAAAAAGCGAGATTTTTCACTAATTCAACTTTAAGTGATTGTCTTAGTTGGGTTTTATGAAAGAAAGGCGGGTCCCTTGGGCTCGCCTTTTGCGTATTGGGTCCGCTTGAGAAGTTGCGCTGTTCTGCCACAATGCATTCAGGACAAGGGGAGGCAAGGATGCTTCAGGCAGGATGCAACGGGATGTATGCAGGTGCGCTGGGTGACACAGTGATGTGAGCCTTGGCAAGGAAGTCACCTGAGGAGGTTGACACAGGGAGTGGTCAGAGGAAGTGCTTGGAGCGGGCGGCCTACGGGCCGCCTTTTTTTGTGTAGGCCATTCACGCAATCATGGACGCCTTCCATCCGACTACAAAAAAACCAGCGTAAACGCTGGTTTTTTTGGGATGTGCTAACACTCTGCGCTTAACGCTCGAGTTTTTCCAGCTTACCCGTTTTGCCATCCCACTCTTCTGCATCGGGCAGAGGGTCTTTCTTCTCGGCAATATTGGGCCACACTTCGGCCAACTCCGCGTTGATCTCGATAAACTGCTCTTGGCCATCTGGCAGCTCATCCTCCGAGAATATTGCCTCAGCAGGGCACTCTGGCTCACACAGCGCGCAGTCGATGCACTCGTCCGGGTGAATAACTAGGAAATTGGGGCCTTCGTAGAAACAGTCGACTGGGCAAACTTCCACACAGTCGGTGTATTTGCATTGGATGCAGTTCTCGGTAACGACAAACGTCATCTTGCTATCCCTCTTGCGAGACCGAGAAGCCTCCCGGTCGTGGTCAATCGTGAATGGTTATAAATCTGCGGTTTTTTATAAGGTAAAAAGGTATGGGCGACATTCTAGTGGTGCCCATACCCGGCGGCAAGCGCTCGCGCTCATCTGTTGATGCGATTACTGACGCTCATTATATCCATTGTCTATAGCAACTCTCGCCACTGATACAACAAGGTCAGCGCTTCGCGAGGCGACAAGTCGTCGATATCCGCCTTACCGAGCGCTTCTACCACCGGGTGCGGGGCGCTGGCGAACAGGTCGTTTTGCTGCGGTATCGCAGGGCTCGCTGAGGGCCGCTGCTGCTCGTCGACATCCCGCTGTTCGAGCGTCATCAGCTTTTCCCGAGCGCGACGAATTACCGGAGCCGGGACCCCGGCGAGTTGGGCGACCTGTAAGCCATAACTCTGGCTGGCGGGGCCTGCCTCGATACGGTGCATGAACACGATACCATCGCCGTGCTCCGTTGCCGTCAAATGAATATTGGCGATGCCCTCCGCCTGCTCAGGCAGTGCCGTCATTTCAAAATAGTGCGTGGCAAACAGCGTGAGCGCCCGAGCGTTAGCGAGATGCTCGGCGCTTGCCCAGGCCAAGGAAAGCCCATCGAAGGTGCTAGTGCCACGGCCAATCTCATCCATTAACACCAGGCTGTGTTCGGTGGCATTGTGCAAAATATTGGCGGTTTCGGTCATTTCTACCATGAAGGTAGAGCGCCCTCCCGCTAGATCATCTGACGATCCGATCCGGGTAAAGATGCGGTCAACCGGGCCGATCTCGGCGGCATCGGCGGGTACGAAGCTGCCGCTATGGGCCAGCAGGGCGATCAGGGCGGTTTGGCGCATGTAGGTCGATTTACCGCCCATGTTGGGGCCGGTGATGATCAGCATGTGCTGCTCTGGGGTGAGCAGCACGTCGTTGGGCACGAACGGTTTGTCGCTGACCTGCTCCACGACCGGGTGGCGCCCGGCGGTAATGGTGATGCCCGTGGCCTCCACCAATTGAGGGCGCACCCAGTTGAGCGCGTCGGCACGCTCGGCAAAAGCACACAGTACATCCAGCTCAGCCAGCGCGCGTGAGGTGTTTTGTAGCTCGTGCAGTTGGGCGTTGAGCTCGGCTAGCAACTGATCGTAGAGCCATTTTTCCCGCGTCAGCGCCCGCGACTTGGCGGAAAGCGCTTTGTCCTCAAACTCCTTCAGCTCTGGGATAATAAAGCGCTCGGCGTTTTTCAGCGTTTGACGACGGATATAGTCGGCTGGCGCATGCTGCGCCTGGGCGCGGGGTAGCTCAATAAAGTAGCCGTGTACGCGGTTATAGCCAACTTTTAGGTTGGCAAGTCCCGTGCGTTCGCGCTCTCTCAGTTCTAACTGAACGAGATAGTCGCCTGCGTTTTCGGCCATGCCGCGATGCTCATCTAGCTCGGCATCGAAGCCATCGGCAATCACGCCGCCATCCCGAATCACTACAGGCGGGTTGTCGACCAGCGCTCGCGCTAGCGTATCGGCCAGCTCGGGGTAGGGGCGGATATGCGGCTTGAGGCTATCCAGGGCGCTGCCGCTGTCGATATCGGTCAGCAGCGCTTCCAGCGTGGGCAGCGTGGCGAGCGCATCTCTCAGTCGCGCGAGATCGCGTGGGCGTGCGCTGTAAAGAGCGACGCGGGCGAGTATGCGTTCCACGTCCCCCACGTCGCTCAGCGTATCCCGCAGGCTCATATAGTTGGCATCGATAGAGAGTAGGGCCACGCCGGCTTGGCGGCCCTCGACGATCTCCCGCTGGCGTAGCGGGCGATTCAGCCAGCGCTTTAAAAGCCGCGAACCCATGGCCGTGGTGCAGGTATCAAGCACGCTGGCCAGGGTGTTATCGTCGGTGCCGCCGAGGTTGATGTCGATTTCCAGATTGCGGCGGCTGGCGGCGTCGATCACCACGGCATCGTCGCGGTTCTCTACGCTGATGGCGGTCACGTGGGGCAGGCGCGAGCGCTGGGTATCGCGCGCGTAGTCGATCAAGACACCGGCCGCGATCAGCGCCGTGGAGAGATGCGCGCAGCCAAAGCCACGCAGGTCGCTAACTTCAAATTGGTCGCACAGGCTGCGGGTGGCGCTTTCCAGATCGAATAGCCACTCCCCCTGGCGGCGTAGGCTGCGCTTTTGCGACCACGCATCGGGCAGGGTCAGGCTCTCCGGCACCAGCAGCTCCGCAGGGGAGAGGCGGGTCAACTCGGCGAGCATTTCCGCTTCGCTCTCGACTTCCAGTACGTTAAAACGACCGCTGGAGAGCTCCAGCCATGCCAATCCCCAGCCCGCTTTTCCGGGGGCAACGGCCACCAGAACGTTATCTCGCCGAGCATCTAGCAGGGCTTCATCGTGCAGTGTGCCGGGGGTGACGATGCGCACCACCTGACGCTCCACCGGGCCTTTACTAGTGGCTGGGTCGCCGATTTGCTCGCAAATCGCCACCGACTCACCGCCTGCTACTAAGCGGGCTAAATAACCTTCCGCGCTATGGTAGGGCACCCCGGCCATGGGGATGGGTTTACCCCCCGACTGGCCGCGCTGGGTCAGGGTGATATCCAGCAGCGCAGCGGCGCGTTTAGCGTCATCGAAAAACAGCTCGTAAAAATCCCCCATGCGGTAAAACAGCAGTACCTCGGGGTGCTCGCGCTTGATGTTAAGGTATTGCGCCATCATTGGCGTATGGGCGGGGCTGGCCTGTGACATGGGCGTCCTGATTGAGCGTGGCGCAAGCGGTTGGCCTGCGGCATGTTCGTTGAGCAATTTCATTGAGAAAGCTAAACGCAGTATTCTACGCTACCCTAAGGTCTTACATGAAGGAGTCACCATGCCCCCCAGCGTTTCTAGCCTCAAGAACCTCGATTTATCGCTGCTTGCCCAGCGGCTGGGGCGGCTTTGCCTTCAGCTTGGCGTTGAAGTGACCGCCGCAGAGTCTTGCACCGGAGGAGGCATTGCCAGTGCGATTACCTCGGCGGCAGGCAGTTCGGCGTACTTTACAGCGGGCTATGTGACCTACTCAAACGCCGCGAAAACCCGCCTGCTGGGTGTGGAGCCTGCCACGCTTGAAGCCCATGGAGCCGTTAGCGAGGCCGTGGTGAAGGCGATGGTGGCGGGAGCCTGCCGTGAAAGCGGGGCTGATTTAGCCGTTGCGGTGAGCGGTGTGGCCGGCCCGGAGGGCGGCAGCGACGAAAAACCGGTAGGTACCGTATGGATTGCCTGGGGCAGTGCTGGACAGCAGCAGGCAGAGTGCTTCCACTTCCCCGGCGACCGCCAAGCGGTGCGGGAGCAGGCGGTGCGCGAAGCGCTGGCGGGTTTAGTGTCGAGGCTGAGCGCTCAGGCGCAGAAGAAATAATCGTTAAAGTTGCCGCTGAGGATTTGTTTAGCCGCTAATCTTTGGCATACTACTGGCTAATTATACAGCTTGTTATGAGGAATTTCCGCATGGCTCAGGAAGACAACCGCACAAAAGCGCTTAATGCTGCACTCAGCCAGATTGATCGCCAGTTTGGTAAAGGGACCGTTATGCGCCTTGGCGATGCGCCACGCGTCGTGATGCCGTCTGTCTCCACCGGTTCGCTGGGGCTGGATATTGCACTCGGCATTGGTGGTTTACCGTTTGGTCGTGTCGTCGAAATCTTTGGCCCAGAGTCATCGGGTAAAACTACCCTGACGCTTTCGGTCATTGCCCAAGCGCAAAAGCAGGGCAAAGTGTGTGCCTTCGTTGATGCCGAGCACGCGCTCGACCCCAGCTACGCTGAGA
>NZ_JAMXSJ010000029.1:0-51126 GCF_024124725.1 Halomonas sp. Ps84H-12
CGGGCGACGAAGTCACCGGTAACGAAACCCGCGTGAAAGTCGTCAAAAACAAGGTGGCACCGCCGTTCCGGCAAGCTGAGTTCCAGATCCTTTACGGCAAAGGTATCTACCACGCGGGTGAGGTTATCGATCTTGGCGTGCAGTGCAGCCTAGTGGACAAAGCAGGCGCTTGGTACAGCTATAAAGGCAACAAGATCGGCCAGGGTAAAGCCAATGCGGCGCAGTACCTGGAAGAGCATCCTGAAATCATGAACGAGATTGAAACTCAGATTCGTGATCAGCTACTGGCCAAGGCGGAGCCGAAGAAGGAAGAAGCGCCTGCCGCTGATGTGGCTACAGATAGCGATGATGATCTGCTTTAAGCCGCTACCTCCATTGCATGTGCTAAGAGGGAAACTCGATGTTTTCCTCTAATGTGGATGCTTCTGCACGTGAAGTAGCGATTCAACTACTGGCTCGGCGCGAGTATTCTCGCGCCGAGCTGGCGCGTAAGTTACAGCAAAAAACTTTTGATGCCGATGAAATCTCTGCTTGCCTAGACGCCTTGGCCGAGCAGTCGCTGCAGTCCGATGCACGCTTTGCCGAGAGCTTTATACGCTCGCGTATTTCCAGAGGGCAGGGCCTAATTCGCATTAAAGGCGAGCTTCGCCAACGCGGGGTTGACCAGGAAACTCAGGCCGCCGCGTTGGCAGCAGTAGAAGAGCGTGAAGCGGTAGACTGGTTTGAGCTTGCTCGAGAAACGCTGGAAAGGCGTTTTTCCACTCCGGGTGATTCCCCCAAAGAGCGTGCCAAGCGCGAGCGTTTTTTAGCAGCGCGTGGGTTTGATTTTGAACAAATTCGCTATGCTCTTTCCTGTTTGTAGCCCCGCTCAGGGCTGTCTATAGCCCCGCTCAGGGCTGTCTATAACCCCGCTCAGGGCTGTTACTGCCCTAGCTTACAGCGGCTTTCTTCCTGTTTATTTCTTCTCTGTTTGGGCCGTCTGTTTTGGTTTTGCCACTAACTGCGGCTTTAGTCGTTTGACAACTGCGTTATAATGGTCCCTTTGCGACCCCAGCGGGTGGCGGCGACAGCGCCCTGGGGCATCACGCTTTCTTGTTACGGATACCCTATGAAAAGCGCAGAGATCAGACAGGCCTTTTTAACGTTTTTTGAAGAGCACGGCCACACGGCTGTTCCGTCTAGCTCGCTGGTGCCGGGCAACGACCCGACGCTGCTGTTCACTAATGCGGGCATGGTGCCTTTCAAAGATGTGTTTTTGGGTCGTGACCCTCGCCCCTACGTGCGTGCCACCTCTGCTCAGCGCTGTGTGCGTGCCGGCGGCAAACATAATGACTTGGACAACGTAGGTTACACTGCGCGCCACCACACCTTCTTCGAAATGCTGGGCAACTTCAGCTTTGGCGACTATTTCAAACGTGACGCCATCCGCTTTGCCTGGACATTTTTGACCGAAACCCTGGGGTTACCCAAAGAGAAACTCTGGGTCACCGTACATATCAGCGACGACGAAGCCGAGCGCATCTGGAAAGATGAGATCGGTATCGACCCCGAGCGTTTCTCCAAGCTGGACGAGGACAACTTCTGGCAAATGGGCGACACCGGCCCTTGCGGCCCCAGTTCTGAGATCTTTTTCGATCACGGCCCGGAAGTGTGGGGTGGTCCGCCCGGAAGCCCTGAAGAGGATGGCGACCGCTACATCGAGATATGGAACCTCGTCTTCATGCAGTTCGAGCGCGATGCCCAAGGCACCCTCAATCCACTGCCGAAGCCCTCTATCGATACCGGCATGGGGCTGGAGCGTGTGGCGGCTGTCATGCAGGGTGTGCACTCCAACTACGAAATTGATCTGTTCCAGAATCTTCTTAAGGCGGCAGCAGACGCCACGGGACATAGCGATACCACCGCGCCCTCGCTACGCGTCATCGCTGACCACATTCGCTCCTGTGCTTTCTTGATTGCCGACGGCGTACTGCCCTCCAATGAAGGCCGCGGCTACGTGCTGCGCCGGATTATTCGTCGCGCCATTCGCCACGGCCACAAGCTGGGCGCGGCCGAGCCGTTCTTCCACAAGCTGGTGAGTGCGCTGGATGCCGAAATGGGTGGTGCCTACCCCGAGCTGCGCGAGGCCAGCGAGCAGATCGCCCGCGTACTGCTGAAAGAGGAAGAGCAGTTTGCGCGGACGCTGGATCACGGTATGGGCTTGCTGAACACGGCGCTCGAAGAGCTGCAAGGTGATGTGCTGCCCGGCGAAACCGTGTTCAAACTCTACGACACCTACGGCTTCCCGTTCGATTTGACTGCTGACGTGTGCCGAGAACGTGAAGTGACACTGGATGAAGCCGGTTTCCAGCGTGAACTCGAAGCTCAACGCGAACGCGCTCGTGCCGCCAGCCAGTTTGGCGCGGATTACACGGCCTCTATCGAACTGGACGGCGAAACCCAGTTTACCGGCTACGAGCGGCTGGAAGACCAAGCCACCGTGACCGCCATAGTGGACAGCGAAGGCAATGCTCTGGCGGCTCTGGAAGCGGGCCAGAAGGGCACCGTGGTGCTGGACCGCACGCCATTCTACGGCGAGTCCGGCGGCCAGGTGGGCGATACTGGCTACTTGCACGTCGATGGTGGTCGTTTTCAGGTGAACGATACCCAGAAACAGAGTGGCCACCACCTTCACCAGGGGGTAATGGTCGAAGGGAGTCTGAGTGTCGGCGCCAACGTACGCGGTGAAGTGGACGCCAGCCTGCGCAGCGCGACCATTCGTAACCACTCCGCGACCCACCTGCTGCACAAAGCACTGCGTATGGTGCTGGGCGATCACGTTCAGCAGAAGGGCTCGTTGGTCAACGCCGAGCGTCTGCGTTTTGACTTTAGCCACTTCGAACCGATGACCGCAGAGCAGCTTGCTGAGGTCGAGCGCATCGTCAACGAGCAAATCTTGGCCAACGCGCCGACCAAAATCGAGCAGATGAGCCTCGCCGATGCCAAGGCCAAAGGCGCGGCAGCACTGTTCGAAGCCAAATACGCTGATAACGTGCGCGTATTGACCATCGGTGCCGATGACTTCTCCATCGAGCTTTGCGGCGGTACCCACGTCAAGCGCAGTGGCGACATTGGCTGCTGCCACGTGGTCAGCGAAGTAGGTATTGCCTCGGGTGTGCGTCGTATTGAAGCGATTACCGGCGAAAACGCACTGGCGTATTTCCGTGAGCAAGAAGCCCGCGTTCAGCGGATTAGCGAACGCTTAAAAACCAAGCCAGAGCAAGTGGAAGCGCGTGTCGAATCGCTGGTGGAGCGCAACCGCAGCCTGGAAAAAGAGCTCGAGCAGCTCAAAGCGAAGCTGGCGAGCGCGGCGGGTAGCGATATGCTCAGCCAAGTGCAGGAAGTGGGCGGCGTGAAGCTGCTGGTAACTGAGTTGGATGGCGTGTCTGGTAAAGATCTGCGCGGCGTATTGGATCAGCTGAAAAACAAGCTAGGCTCTGGCGTGATTATGCTAGCCACTGCTGACAAGGCCGCTGGTAAAGTCAGCCTGATTGCTGGGGTCACTTCTGATTTAACTGGCCGTGTTAAAGCGGGCGAGCTGGTTAATCATGTGGCCTCCCAAGTGGGTGGCAAAGGGGGTGGGCGCCCTGATATGGCTCAAGCAGGCGGCAGTCAGCCCGATGCGCTGCCGGATGCGTTGAACAGTGTCCCGGCTTGGTTGGAAAACACACTTCGCTAAATAGAGAGGCCGGTGGCATTATTTGCTACCGGCCTTTTTGCTAGTTAGGAAAGCTGGCAACAATAATATTCACCCTCCATTCCCGAACGTAAAGGAAAAACGGCATATGGCACTATACGTACAGAAGTTCGGCGGCACTTCGGTGGGCTCTGTCGACCGTATCAAGGCCGTGGCGGAAAAAGTTAAAGGCTTTCGCGACCAGGGCCATCAGGTAGTGGTTGTTGTCTCCGCGATGAGCGGCGAGACCAACCGCCTGACCGAAATGGCCCATGCTCTGAACGAGGATCCCGCCCCGCGTGAAATGGATATGTTGCTCTCAACAGGGGAGCAGGTGACCATTTCCCTACTGGCCATGGCGCTACAGCAAATTGGCGTGTCGGCGACCTCGCACACGGGTGCCCAGGTAGGGATTCATACCGACAGCGCCTACACCAAGGCGCGTATTCAGCGTATTGAAACTGACGATCTCAAATCTGACCTGGATGCAGGGAAGGTCGTGGTGGTCGCTGGTTTCCAAGGCGTAGACGAAGACGGCAATATCACCACGCTGGGGCGTGGCGGCTCTGATACCACCGGCGTGGCGCTTGCTGCCGCCTTGGGGGCTGATGAGTGCCAAATCTATACCGACGTAGACGGTGTTTACACCACGGACCCCCGTGTATGTTCCAAAGCGCAGCGCCTTGAAAGCATCACCGTAGAAGAAATGCTCGAACTCGCTAGTTTGGGCTCCAAAGTGCTGCAAATTCGCGCTGTTGAATTCGCCGGTAAATACAACGTGCCGCTGCGGGTACTGTCTAGCTTTGAAGACGGCCCTGGCACCCTGATTGTTGCAGATTCAGACCAAGACGAGGATTCTATGGAAGAACCGCTAATCTCCGGTATCGCGTTTACCAAGAACGAAGCCAAACTCACCCTGCTGAATACGCCGGATGTACCTGGTGTGGCTTCACGTATTTTGGGGCCGATTGCCGACGCGAATATTGAAGTAGATATGATCGTCCAGAACGTTGCACCAGCTGGCGATTACACCGACTTCACCTTCACCGTGGCAAAAGGTGACTATAAAGCCACCAAAAAGCTGCTAGAAGAGACCGTTATTCCTGACCTGGGCGGCGGTGAGCTGCGCGGCGATGACAACATTGCCAAAGTGTCGCTGGTCGGCGTTGGCATGCGCTCTCATGCGGGTGTTGCCTCTAAAATGTTCCGCGTATTGGCCGATGAAAACGTTAATATCCGTATGGTCTCTACTTCAGAAATTAAAATTTCTGTCGTAATTGACGAAAAACATATGGAGCTTGCAGTTAACGCCTTACACAAAGCGTTTGGTCTCGATAAGTCCGATATCGAATCTGAATAACAATTGTGGCCTAAACCTTCTACGCTGAAGTTACTCGCTGCCGTGTGGTGGTGAGCTTTCTTTCAACGGGAGGGTAAGGTGTCATAGGGGCCAAAGCCTTTGGTGGCAGGCGTCACCATGCCGCATAATGGCATGGTGACGCCGCTGGCGGACACATCCCGTTGTATAAAACGTCTGAGAAGGAGATCAGCCATGCTCATCCTAACCCGCCGCGTTGGCGAAACGCTGATGATCGGTGATGAAATTACCGTCACAGTATTAGGTGTGAAAGGTAATCAAGTGCGCATTGGTGTGAACGCACCAAAAGATGTCGCGGTTCACCGTGAAGAGATCTATCAGCGCATTCAGCGTGAACGTAATAGTGAAAGCGAATCAGAATAAATGGCCGCCCGTGTTACGCTCATTAAAGGGCGTTTAAGCGGTGATTTTAGGCCAGCGCGAAAAAAATCGGAATAAGACTGGACACCAGTCATCAAAATCGGTAATATTCGCGCCGTGCCGTTGAGGAGAGGTGGCCGAGTGGCTGAAGGCGCTCCCCTGCTAAGGGAGTATAGGGTTTATAGCCCTATCGAGGGTTCGAATCCCTCTCTCTCCGCCAACTGCATGATGTAACATCGTAATTTGATACGCGCCCGTAGCTCAGCTGGATAGAGTACTTGACTACGAATCAGGTGGTCGGAGGTTCGAATCCTCCCGGGCGCGCCAAGTTGCAAAGCTAAGTGCTTGATGTTACACTGATTTCATTGCTTGATGAATTAGGCAATGACTGAAAAGCGCCCGTAGCTCAGCTGGATAGAGTACCTGACTACGAATCAGGTGGTCGGAGGTTCGAATCCTCCCGGGCGCGCCAGATTTCAAAACCCGCTCTTTAATGAGAGCGGGTTTTCTGTTTTCTAGCCTGACTAACGTGGCTCGCGCGTTAGTCTTGCGATCGTGTAAAGCGCCCCCGCAACTTTGCGGAAGGGCGCTTTTTTTTGGCTCGTAGGAAATGAGGTGGGTCGAACCCGCGTATGGGTCGAAAAAAAGCGCCTCGATAGGCGCTTTATCGGCAGGTTCAACGGCGGCTGGTTCAGGCACTGCGCCCGGCTTAGGCGGGTTCGCAGGCGGCGAGGGCGCTTGCGCTAGGGGTAAGGCTGCCGAGAAGTGCGTCCAAGTCGGTCAGGCGCTTCAGACG
This sequence comes from Halomonas sp. Ps84H-12, assembly GCF_024124725.1. Taxonomy (NCBI): domain Bacteria; kingdom Pseudomonadati; phylum Pseudomonadota; class Gammaproteobacteria; order Oceanospirillales; family Halomonadaceae; genus Halomonas; species Halomonas sp. Ps84H-12. Next base: position 6,250 of record NZ_JAMXSJ010000029.1, read on the forward strand.
CTGAAAATGCTGGTTAGCTTCGGCATTGCCCTGGCGCATTTGTGCAAGCCACTGCTTCACCAGCGACACGACCACGCGGTCAGGAAGGTGTTGGCGCTGGAGCGCGGCGTACTCTTGCAGTACGCTGGCGCGCATTTCCCAAGTGGTTTCCGCCAAACGTTCGCCGGTTTGTTGCCAGTGGCGAATCCGAGGTGCCAGCCAGGGGTCAGCCAGCGCGCTGCGTCCGAGCATCACATCGCAGCAGCCGGAGAGCGTGCGTGCCTTCCAGTAATCCTCAAGCGTCCAGATATCGCCATTGGCCACCACGGGGATCGAGAGGTGGTGGCGCACTTTGCCAATCCACTCCCAGTGAGCGGGTGGGCGATATCCCTCGTCCCGTGTCCGGCCATGTACGACCAAGCGCGCTGCGCCGCCTGCTTCCGTCGCCTGCGCACAGGCCACCGCCAAGCGGCGATTGGCAAATCCCAGGCGAATCTTCGCGGTCACCGGAATTGCGCCGTCTAGCGCCTCTGCGACCGCTTTGACGGCCTGATAGACACGGTCGGGCTGGCGCAGTAGCGATGCGCCGCCGTCGTGGCGGTTCACCAGCTTGGCTGGGCAGCCAAAGTTGAGATCCACGCTAATGGCCCCAAGGGCTAGCGCCTGGCGGGCATTTTCGGCTAGTGCCCTAGGGGCGGAGCCGAGTAGCTGTAGATGGACGGGTACGCCGCTAGGCGTCGCTACCGGGCGGCCGGTGAGTTCGGGGCAGTGTTTGTAAAACACCCGTGGGGGAAGGCGGGTATCCACTACCCTGACAAACTCCGTCACCGTCCAGTCGAAACCGGCCTGACGAGTCAGTAGATCGCGGGTGAGCGCATCGATAACGCCTTCCATCGGTGCAAGACCGATCTTGCCTTTATGTAGTAAATTAACAACCATGACTTCCACTATGGCGCGATTGCATTCTATCCTGAATGTGGCAGGTTAGTGTATTACCCTTATTGCGCCAAGCGCCGTTAGAGGCGTTTGGCGTGCCAATAACCCTATAAAACAAGGAGAGCACGCTATGCAGGGGTCGGAGTTACTCCAAGAGGGGCTCGCTCTAATGGGCCTTGGTATGGGCTTTGTTTTTGTTTTTCTTACTATTTTGGTCATTAGCGTTACGCTGATGTCGAAGTTGATCGACCGCTTTCAGCCTGCTCCAGTGGCAGCGCCAGCGGGTCGAAATAGTGCAAAAACACCCGCCAGTAACGGCCAAAATGACGAAGTTGCCGCGGTGATCAGTGCTGCAGTGCATCGTTACCGCTCGTCCCGCCGTCCGTAAGACGCACGCTTTTGTGTGCCTATTTCGCCCTAATGGCTGTTTTTTTGTTAAATTTACTACATCCATAACGCTAAACTGTGAGCCACGACCATGAACGAAATAAAACGTCCTCTGGGAATCACCGATGTTGTCCTGCGCGATGCGCACCAATCGTTGTTTGCTACGCGCCTGCGCCTAGATGACATGCTGCCCATCGCCGAAAAGCTGGATAAAGTCGGCTACTGGTCTCTGGAAACCTGGGGTGGAGCAACGTTTGATGCGTGTATCCGCTATTTAGGTGAAGACCCGTGGGAGCGTATTCGTGCCCTTAAAGAGGCGATGCCGAACACACCTCAGGCAATGCTGCTGCGCGGCCAAAACCTGCTGGGTTACCGCCACTACGCCGATGACGTAGTTGATAAATTCGTCGAGCGCGCTAAAACCAACGGCGTTGACGTGTTCCGCGTGTTTGACGCTATGAACGACCCGCGCAACCTGGAGCGCGCCATCAAAGCGGTTCGCCAAGTCGGTGGCCATGCACAGGGCACCATTTCCTACACGGTGAGTCCGGTACATACCCTGGATAGCTGGGTAGATCTTGCCAAAACCATTGCTGCAATGGGCGCAGATTCTCTGGCTATCAAGGATATGGCGGGGCTACTCACGCCGTATACCGCTTACGATTTGGTCTCACGGCTGAAAAAAGAGCTCTCCATTCCGGTGCATTTGCACTGCCATGCGACGACCGGCTTATCCACGTCGACCATCCTGAAAGCGGTCGAAGCGGGGGTTGATAACGTCGATACGGCGATCTCCTCCATGTCGATGACCTATGGCCACAGCCCGACTGAATCCGTGGTTGCCATGCTCAAAGATACTGACCGCGACACTGGGCTGGACCTGGAGTTGCTGGAAGATATCGCGGGCTACTTCCGTGAAGTGCGCAAAAAGTACGCTTCTTTTGAAGGTTCGCTGCGCGGCATCGATTCGCGCATTCTGGTGGCCCAGGTCCCGGGCGGCATGCTCACCAACATGGAAAGCCAGCTAAAAGAGCAGGGCGCTGGCGACAAGCTGGATGACGTGCTGAGCGAAATCCCCCGCGTACGCGAAGACCTCGGCTTTATTCCGTTGGTGACGCCCACCTCACAGATTGTGGGCACTCAGGCGGTCATGAACGTCATGATGGGCGAGCGCTACAAGTCGATCTCTAAAGAAGTGCAGGCGCTGCTGAAGGGCGAATACGGCTCTGCCCCGGCACCATTCAATGCCGAATTGCAAAAGCGTGTACTGGAAGGCGGCGAGCCGATTACTTGCCGCCCGGCAGATAACCTCTCTCCAGAAATGGACAAGCTCGCGGCCGAGCTGAAAGAGAAAGCCAGCGCCGATAGCATTCGCCTTGCCGAGGGCGAGCGGGAAGTGGATGACGTGCTGACCTATGCGCTGTTCCCGCAGATTGGCCTGAAATTCCTCAAAAACCGCGACAATAAAGACGCCTTTGAGCCTGCGCCCGAAGCGCCTCAGGCAGCCGCCCCAGCTAAGGCAGAGGCTCCCGCAGCAGCACCTGCGCCTGCCGGTGGTCCGGAAACCTACACCGTGAAGCTCAACGGTAAGGCTTACGTGGTCGAGGTGTCGGAAGGTGGCGAGATTGGCGATATTCAGGAGCAGCCTGCTGCACAGTCTGAGGCCGCCGCCCCAGCGCCCAGCGGTGAAAGCATCGATGCGCCGCTGGCCGGTAACATCTTCAAGGTGAATGTACGCCCAGGCGACCAAGTGGCCGAAGGCGATGTGGTGATTATCCTGGAAGCCATGAAGATGGAAACCGAAGTGCGTGCCAGCAGTGCCGGTACGGTATCGAAAGTCAACGTCAGCGAAGGCGATAGCGTCGCTGTTGGCGATGCACTGATTGAGCTTTAAGGGCAACTCGGGAATGGATAAATTAATTACCTTATGGGAAGGCTCCGGGCTCTATAATCTGGAGCTGGGCCAAGCGGTTATGATCCTGGTAGGGCTTGGGTTGCTCTACCTGGCGATCTACAAGAAGTTTGAGCCCCTGCTGCTGGTGCCAATCGGGTTTGGCGGTATTCTTGCCAATATTCCTGAGGCAGGCTTGGCGATTTCAGCGCTGGATCAAGCGATTGAAGTCGCCAAGCCCGCCGTGCTGCAGCAAATGGCTACAGCGTTGGGCGCGACGCTAGATCCGCTGACTGGGGTAGAGGGTTGGCGCGAGACGCTGAAAGCGATTGCCCATGATTCGGCGGCGCCGGATCAGCTGCGCGCCGCGAAAGATATTGCAGTGAGCGTCGGCTACAGCGACGGCATGCTGTATAACTTCTACAAGGTTGCCATTGGTTCTGGTATCGCGCCGCTACTGATCTTCATGGGCGTAGGGGCGATGACCGATTTTGGCCCGCTGCTGGCCAATCCGCGTACGCTGTTTTTAGGGGCGGCGGCGCAGTTCGGTATCTTTGCCACGCTGTTTGGGGCGGTGCTGCTGACCTCCATGGGCATCATGGATTTCTCGCTCAATCAGGCGGCAGCGATTGGTATTATCGGCGGGGCAGATGGCCCGACCTCTATCTATGTGTCCAGCGTACTTGCGCCGGAGCTGCTGGGGGCGATTGCCGTGGCCGCCTATGCCTATATGGCGCTGGTGCCATTGATCCAACCGCCGATCATGCGCCTTCTGACCACTGAAAAAGAGCGCAAGATCACCATGACGCAGCTGCGTCCGGTCTCCAAGCTCGAAAAAGTGGTCTTCCCGCTGATGCTGTTGATCGCTGTGGCGCTGTTTCTACCGGACGCGGCACCTCTGCTAGGCATGTTCTGCTTTGGTAACCTGATGCGCGAGTGCGGTGTGGTTGAGCGCCTTTCCGATACCGCGCAAAACGCGCTGATCAATATCGTGACGATCATCCTCGGGCTCTCTGTGGGCTCGAAACTGATGGCCGATAGCTTCCTGGCGTTTGAAACCCTGGGTATTCTGGGACTGGGGATCGTAGCCTTCGGCATCGGCACCGCCGCTGGCGTATTGATGGCCAAGCTGATGAACCTAGTCAGCAAAATGCCCATCAACCCGCTGATTGGCGCGGCGGGTGTGTCTGCCGTGCCGATGGCGGCGCGTGTGGCGAATAAGGTGGGTCTGGAAGCGAACCCGCATAACTTCCTACTGATGCACGCCATGGGGCCGAACGTTGCTGGGGTCATTGGTTCGGCAGTGGCTGCCGGTGTGATGATCAAGTACCTGGGCTAAGCGGCTAGTTAGACAGCACGTCTGCCGCTATAGAACGCGGCTTACCGAGCAAGCGCTCGTGTAAGCCGCGTTTTTTTATGTTCGCTGTAGCTCAATGGATGTTTTAAGGCGGTTTTCCAGTCCGCTGATATCCAGCTCGACATCGCGTGGCCAGCCAATGGTTAAGCTCACTCCGTTGCCATCGTACTCCGCCTGTTGCACGGGCAGTGCCTGCTCGTCGCACCAAGCGCGGGCTTGCGCTTCGTGGGCGAAGCGGACCTTTAATAAATAGCTATCCCGCTCGACGACTTCCCGGGTGGGCAGCGTTTCCAGCCCGGCATTGACCGCCTGCGCATAAGCGCGTGCCAAACCTCCGGTACCTAACTTGGTGCCGCCAAAGTAGCGAATCACCACGCAACCAATTTCGCCAATCTGGCTGCCCTGCAACGCCTGGAACATCGGACGGCCTGCGGTTCCGCCGGGCTCGCCGTCGTCGGAAAAGCCAATATGCGTTTGCTCTCCAGGAGGTCCGGCGATAAACGCAGTGCAGTGATGGCTGGCATTCGGGTGGGCAGCTTTGGCCGCTTGAAGCAGCGCGTCGAAGGCGTCGGTGGTAGGAGCGTGGCACACCCAGGCCAAGAACTGACTCTTTTCAACGTCAATCTCGGCGGTGTGCCATGTCTCAGGGGCTAAATCAGGGACTCGATAGCGCAAATAGTACTCCCAGCAGGGTGGATAACGTTAATGGTGCCGGGTTTCCGTTGCGTGGTGGGCTACGCCCATTACCATGCCCAGCACCTGGATATCACAATTATGCAGGAAGACTTCGGACATCGCTGCATCTTCGGGCCATAAATGAATGCCTAAACGGCTGATAGAGAGCTGCTTCAGCGCCACTTCCCGCTGGTTAATCGTTGCTACGACGGTTTCTTGATGAGCGTCGTGCTGGTGGCGATGAATGATGATGACATCGCCGTCGAAGAGGTTGCAGTCGCGCATGCGATCGCCGCGAATACGCAGGGCGTAGGTGTTGCGACGTGTGACGCGAGGGGGTGTGCACGCTTGGCGCGCATGTGATGAGGCGCTGCGAGACGCTAGTGGGGTAGGCGTCGATGGCGCTACCGGTTGAGACAGCGTCTGAGAGGGTACGTAAGAAGGTACGTGAGACGTTACCTGAGGGGATAGGCAAATCGTCATAGTGTGTTCTCCCATGCAGCGCCCGTTGCCAAGGCGTTTGATTGAGTCGATAGCTGTAGTTTTATTCTGTGGTGTCTATTTATACAGTTGTTACAGTATAAGCCTGTTTTTGCATACAGTGCTAGTGCTGTCTCACACCTGGGTTTCTTACGCGGAAATTGAGACAGGTCACGCTGCGACCCAAGACCGCAGAGCGTGACTGGCGAGAAAGGGCCTTTCCGTGTAGAGTTCGACCCAAAATCAACGTGCCTGGAGTGTCTTTTGAGCCTGTGCCTGCAAGCCCGACAATTGGCCTGTGAACGCGACGACCGTTGGCTGTTTGAAGGGCTCGATCTCGATATCCAAAGCGGTGAGATCGTGCGCATTGAAGGCCCCAACGGCAGCGGCAAGACAACGCTGCTGAAAATACTCTCCGGGCAATTAACCGATTACCGTGGCGAGCTTTACTGGAATGGCGAACCCATGCGCCAAGCCCGTGAACATTTTCTCGCCAATTTACTCTATTTAGGTCATGCCCCAGGCGTGAAAGCAGGCCTGTCACCGCTGGAAAATCTAGCTTGGTATCAGGCGCTTAGCGGAGAAAAGGGCAGCGAGCCTGCACGTGAGGCAGCGTTGGCTGCCGTTGGGTTGGCGGGGTTTGAAGATGTTCCTGCCGGCCAGCTTTCCGCCGGGCAGCAGCGGCGCGTGGCGCTGGCACGCCTGACCCTGACCCAGCGGGCGCTGTGGGTGCTCGACGAGCCTTTCACCGCGATTGATCGCCAAGGGGTGGCGGCGCTAGAGGCGCAGCTGGTGGCGCATGCGCAGTCTGGCGGCTGCGTTCTGGTCACTACTCACCACGCATTGACCGAGTCACCTGTGCTTAGGCGCATTCAGCTGGGGTAAGAAGGAGACAGCGTTGCAACGTTCACACGCTCAACTGAGCACCCCAGAGGTGGCTATCCATGCTCCCCAGGGCGGTCTGCTGGTGGCCATAAAGGCAACCCTCAAACGCGACCTCACCCTGATGCTGCGCCGTCGTGGCGAAGTGCTCAATCCGCTGGTGTTCTTTGCGCTGGTGATTACCCTGTTTCCCATTGGTATTTCACCGGATCCAGAGCTGTTGGCAAGCATTGCGCCAGGGCTTTTATGGGTGGCCGCACTGCTCGCGGCACTGCTTTCGCTGGATAGCCTGTTTCGCAGCGACTACGACGATGGCAGCCTGGAACAACTATTACTGGCACCCCAGCCGCTGGCGGCGCTGGGGTTGGCAAAAGTGGCGGTACATTGGTTGCTGACGGGGCTGCCGCTGGCACTGATGGCACCGCTGCTGGGCATCATGCTGTCGCTTCCAGCGGGAAGCTACGCCGTGCTAGCGCTGTCGTTGGCACTCGGTACGGCCAGCTTGAGCTTAATTGGGGCGATCGGAGCGGCGCTAACAGTAGGGCTGGCCCGTGGCGGTGTGCTGCTCTCGCTGCTGGTGCTGCCGCTCTATATACCAGTACTAATTTTCGGCGCAGGTGCCGTACAAGCCGCTATTTTTGGCGAGGGTATTGCCGCGCATCTGGCGATTTTAGGCGCACTGTTAGCGCTGGCGCTGATGTTGGCTCCCTGGGCCATTGCGGCATCGCTGCGCATCAGCATTAACGGTTAGAGGACGGGAACACCATGTGGGCCTTTATCAACAAACTAAGATCACCCAAGTGGTTCTATGCCATTAGCGCCAAGCTGCAGCCACTTTTTTGGGTGGCGGCGACGCTACTGCTGCTGGTAGGCACCGTCTGGGGGTTGGCCTTTGCGCCTGCGGACTATCAACAGGGCAATAGTTTTCGCATCATTTATGTCCACGTACCCGCCGCATTCCTAGCCCAATCCATCTTTGTCTCCATGGCGGTCTCCGGGCTGGTATTCATGGTCTGGAAGATCAAAGTGGCGGATATGGTCGCCACCGTGATGGCCCCGCTGGGTGCCGCGATGACCTTCGTAGCGCTTTTTTCGGGCGCAGTATGGGGCGTGCCCACCTGGGGAACCTGGTGGATGTGGGATGCACGGCTTACCTCCATGCTGATTCTGCTGTTTCTCTACCTGGGCGTAATTGCCTTGCGCGGTGCGTTTAGCAGCCGCGATAGCGGTTCCCGTGCCGCGTCGGTGCTAGCGATGGTGGGCGTGATCAACATTCCGATTATTAAGTACTCAGTGGATTGGTGGTACACCCTTCACCAGCCCGCCACCTTTACGATTACCGGCCGCGCTGCCATGACCATGGATATGTGGGCGCCGCTGCTCATCATGGTGTTGGGCTTTTACAGTTTTTTCATTGCGCTCACACTGATGCGCACGCGTAGCGAAATTCTGCGTCGTGAAGCCAATAAGCGCTGGGTGCGCGAGCTTGCCGAGGAGACGAACTAATGGCCTTTTCCTCGCTAAACGAATTTTTTGCCATGGGCGGTCACGCGGTCTACGTGTGGGCTGCCTGGGGAGTTACTGCGCTGTTGATGCTAATGATCGTGTGGCACGCACGTCAGGAGCGCCGCCAGCTACTCAACGTGGTAAAGCGCCGGGCGCGTCGTGAAAATGCCCAGCGCAACGCTCAGCCATCGCACGCGCAGCCCCTGCAAGAGCCAGTTAACTCTGCTCAGAAGGACGTTCACTATGACGCCTAAACGTAAACAGAAGCTGTTTGTTATCTTAGGGCTATTGTCGCTCACCGCCATTGCGGTGGGGCTCACCCTGTATGCGCTGCGCGCCAACATCAATCTGTTTTTCAGCCCGGTACAAATTGCCCAAGGCGATGCCCCCATGGAGCGCCAAATTCGCGCGGGGGGCATGGTCAAAGAGGGCTCTGTGTCCCGCGACCCGGAAAGCCTCGATGTTGAGTTCGTAGTGACTGACTACGTGGATGATCTAGAGGTCTACTACAGCGGTATTCTGCCGGACCTATTCCGTGAAGGGCAGGGCGTGGTGGTGGTCGGCGAACTGCAGGCCGATGGCCGACTCTACGCCGATAAGGTGTTGGCACGCCACGATGAAAACTACATGCCGCCCGAAGTGGCGCAGGCATTGGAAGAAGCAGGCTACTCCCCGGCAGACTTTCAAGCGAAAGCTGCCGAAGTGGGCAAGCGCCTAGAGCAGGAAGGCTCCCCAGAAGGAAGCGACTATTAACGACTGCACGCACGCTGTGCGATAAAGCCTGATGCTAATTCGGAGCACCCATGTTGATTAAGATCATTCCTGAAATCGGCCACTTTGCCCTGGTCATCGCGCTACTCATGGCGGTGGTTCAGGCGGTGATGCCGCTTGCCGGGGCTGCCACGCGTCGCCCGCTGTGGATGGCCTATGGTCGTCCCATGGCCATCGGCCAATTCCTGTTTGTGACCATTGCCTACCTCTGCTTGACCGCCAGCTACATGCTGGACGATTTCAGCGTGGCTAATGTCGCTAACAACTCCAACTCTCTGCTGCCCTGGTACTACAAATTCAGCGCCGTGTGGGGTAACCATGAAGGCTCGGTGCTGCTATGGAGCTTGATGCTGGCGGGTTGGGGATTCGCGGCATCGGTCTTCTCGGGCGACTTGCCCCGCGACATGGTGGCCAGAGTGCAGGGCATCATGGGCATGGTGTGTGTGGGCTTCTTGCTCTTCATTTTGATGACCTCCAACCCCTTCGAGCGCTTGCTGCCGAACATGCCGCAAGATGGCGCCGACTTGAATCCGCTGCTACAGGACTTTGGCCTGATCGTGCACCCGCCGATGCTCTATATGGGTTACGTAGGTTTCTCGGTAGTGTTTGCCTTCGCCATCGCTGCGCTGTTGGGCGGGCGCCTGGACGCTGCCTGGACCCGCTGGGCACGGCCCTGGACCAACGTGGCCTGGGCATTTTTGACGGTCGGGATCGCGCTAGGTAGCTGGTGGGCCTATTACGAACTAGGTTGGGGCGGCTGGTGGTTCTGGGATCCAGTAGAGAACGCCTCGCTGCTGCCTTGGCTTACCGGCACGGCGCTGGTGCACTCGCTGGCGGTGACCGAAAAGCGCGGCTCGTTCAAGAGCTGGACGGTGTTGTTGGCGATCTCGACGTTCTCGCTGTCGCTGATGGGCACCTTCCTGGTACGCTCGGGGGTACTGACGTCGGTTCACGCCTTTGCCAACGATCCCTCGCGTGGCTTCTTCATCCTGATGCTGCTGGCGATCACCGTCACGCTATCGCTGCTGGTGTTTGCACTGCGTGCACCGCGCGTCAGCCATAAAGTGGGGTTCAACTGGCTTTCGCGGGACTCCCTGCTGCTGATCAACAACATCCTGCTGGTCATCATGACCGTGACGGTGCTGCTGGGCACCGTATACCCGCTGATTCTGGACTCTTTGGGGCTGGGTAAAATCAGCGTAGGCCCGCCTTACTTCAATGCGCTGTTCGTACCGCTCACCGTGGTGATGTGTGTCTTCATGGGCTTGGGGCCGGTGGCGCGTTGGAAAAGCATGAGTGGTCGTGAGCTGTGGCGTAAGCTAGGTCTCGCGGCGGCAGCTGCCATTGTGCTGGGTGTAGCCATGCCGTTGGTCTACGGCGGCGAATGGAATTTGTGGGTGTCATTGGGAATCGTGTCGGCGCTATGGATCGTGCTGCCCATGGTGCGCGACCTGTTCGACAAGACCCGTCACGCCAGCTCGTTTGTCGCCGGGCTGCGCAAGCTCTCGCTCTCTTATTGGGGAATGGTGCTGGGCCACGTGGGCATTGCGGTGACCATCGTGGGCGTTGCCGTCGTTTCGAACTACAACATCGAACGCAACGTGCGCATGTCGCCGGGCACCACCGTGGAAGTGGCGGGCTATCAGTTCACCATGACGGAACTCACCAACCGACGTGGCCCCAACTTCCTGGCCGATACTTCGATCATTCAGGTACAGCGCGGAGACGAGGGACGCAGCTTCGTGATGCGCCCCGAGAAGCGCCTTTACCTCGCCACCGGCATGCCCATGACCCAAGTTGCGCTGCGCCCTGGTTTGTTCCGCGACCTCTATGTGGCCATGGGTGAAGACCTGGGCGACGGCAGCTATGCCATGCGCGTCCAGTACAAGCCGTTTGTGCGCTGGCTGTGGTTAGGCGGCCTGCTCATGGCCTTCGGCGGCATCTTGGCCGTAGCGGATAAGCGCTACCGCCGCGCAGCCGCGCGCCAACCTGCATCCTCACGTATTAATCAATCTCCGTCACAGGAGGCCACGGTATGACACGCCGCCTGCTGTTGCTTCTTTTACCCATCGGTTTTGTGGGCATCGCGCTGTTTCTCTATCAAGGGCTGGGGCGCGACCCTTCACAGCGAGACTCAGCGCTGATGGCGCGGGATTTTCCTGCGTTCGAAGCCTCCACGTTGCGGGATGCCAACCGTCAGGTGGATCAATCGCTGCTGACAGGGGAGGTCACGCTCGTCAACGTATGGGGCGAATGGTGTCCCGCCTGCAAGCAGGAAATGCCGCAGCTGTTAGAACTCGCTGATAACGGCATCCGTATGGTGGGCATCAACTACCGAGATACCCGCGAGAAAGGCTTAGAGTTTTTAAGCGAGTTTGGCGACCCCTTTGAAGTGAATGTTTTCGACCCTGAAGGCAGCCTGGGCTTTGATCTTGGCGTTTACGGCGCACCGGAAACGTTCTTGGTGGATGCCGATGGAGTGATTCGCTACCACCATAAAGGCTACGTGTCACCTGAAGACGTTCGTGAACGCATCCTGCCGGAGGTAGAAAAATGGCGTTAATGCGTGGGATCTTCGCCGTGATGCTGCTGGCACTGGCGGGCAGTGTCGTGGCGGCAGGCATTGAAGTTCGCGAGTTCGACGACCCGGTGATGGAGCAGCGCTACCGTGACCTCACGGCCTCCATGCGCTGCCCGTTATGCGAAAACCAGGCTATCGATGACTCGGACGCGCCGATCTCTGGTGATATGCGCGAGCGGGTCTATCAGCTGCTTCAAGATGGTCAGTCGGATATCGAAATCATCAACCACATGGTGCAGCGCTTTGGGGAGTACATCCTCTACAACCCGCGCCTGGAAAACCGCACCTACCTGCTGTGGGGGCTACCCATTGGGTTGGTGGTGCTAGGCATGCTGGTCGTCGTGCTGATGGTACGCGCCCGCCGCAATGCATCTGCGAAAGCGTTGAGCGCAGAAGAACGCGCCCGCTTGGATGCTCTGATCAACCGCGAGAGGTCTTCATGACACCGCTCTGGATAGCGATTGCACTACTGTTATTGCCTGCTCTATGGCTGCTGATTGCCCCCATGCGCGGTGCCCGCGTTCTGCGCGACCAGCTAGATCACTTTGAAGCCAACGATACGTCTGCCGAGCAGAACGTGGCGATTTTCCAGCGGCGCATGGCGTCCCTGGAAGCGGCATGCGAGCGTGGCGACATCGACGACGCTCGTTTTAATGAAGATCGCCTAGAGCTAGAGCGCAGCCTGCTGGAAGATACTGCCACTCAGGCCAAGCGGCCACTGAAAGCTGCGAGCGCTGGACGGCTGGTGGTGCCGCTGGTCATGGTAGCGGTGGTGGGTGCCAGTACGTTTTGGTATCAGCAAAACGGTGCCGAAGGAGACCTGACGCTCTACGCGATTCAAGAAGAGATCAGAAACGACCCGGAAGGCTCGTTGATGATGTTCCTGGAGCGCATGGAGGCCGAAGCCGAGCGCCAGCCTAACAACCCCAACGTGTGGAGCTCGCTGTTTCGACTCTACCGGGATACCGGTCAGCCTGACAAAGCAGTCGATGCGCTGGAGCGCTTGATCGCCATCGAAGGGCGCATTCCGCCGCTGCTCGCTCAGTTGGCGCAGCTCCGCTTCTTCATGGCCGAGCGGGAGTTAACGCCCGAGGTACAGGCGCTGGTCGATGAAACGCTTGAGCTAGACCCCCGTCAGCCCACCGTGTTGGGGCTTCTGGGCATTCACGCCTTCGATAACGGTGATTATGAAACGGCCGTCGACCGTTGGCGCCGTGCCGTTGCCAATATTTCAGACCCAGAGACGGCTGCTTCCCTGCGTGATGGTATCCGTGTGGCCCAAGAGCGCATGGGTGTCGCACCGGAGCCATCTGCCGCCGCTCAGGGCCAAGGCGTGCGGGTGAGCGTCTCGCTGGATGAGGCGCTGGCAGACCGTGTCAGCGACGATGCGACGGTGTTCATTACCGCACGGGACATCGACGGCGAGCTGCCGCCGCTGGCAGTGATCCGCGCGCAGGTTGCCGATCTGCCGATGACCGTGGTGCTGGACGACACCGCCGCCATGTCGCCGCAAGCGCAAATCTCCCAGGTGCGTGAAGCGCGCCTGGTGGTGCGTGTCTCGGAATCTGGGCAGGCCACGCCGCAGCCTGGGGATCTGTTTGGCGATTTGGCGAGCGTTAGCGTCGGCCCCATTCGCGAAGACGCTACCGCCAATGTCGTTATCAACCGTGTTTTTGAATAACCACCACGTAAGCTACCGCTGCTAAGGGTCGCAATGCGCTTAACCTCTATACGTCTCGTTGGGTTCAAGTCCTTTGTCGATCCGGTCACCGTGCCCTTCGATGGCAACATGACGGCCATCGTTGGGCCCAACGGCTGCGGTAAATCCAATATTATCGACGCCGTGCGCTGGGTGATGGGGGAGTCCTCCGCCAAAACCCTGCGCGGCGAATCCATGGCCGACGTTATCTTCAACGGCTCTACCGGGCGTAAGCCGGTAGGGCAGGCCTCTATCGAGCTGAAGTTCGATAACCGCGATGGCGGCATGGGCGGTTTATACGCCCAGTACTCAGAAATTGCCGTCAAACGCCTGGTGACCCGGGATGGCCAGTCCAACTACTTCTTCAACGGCCAGAAGTGCCGCCGCCGGGATATCGCCGACCTGTTCATGGGGACCGGCCTAGGCCCGCGCTCCTACGCCATTATCGGCCAGGGGATGATCTCGCGGCTGATCGAAGCGCGCCCGGACGACCTGCGTGCCACCCTCGAAGAAGCCGCGGGGATCTCCAAGTACAAAGAGCGCCGTCGGGAAACCGAAAACCGCATGCGGCGCACCCAGGAGAACCTGGAGCGCCTGGACGATATTCGCGAAGAGCTGGATAAACAGCTCGAACGCCTCAAGCGCCAAGCGGAAGCCGCCAAGCGTTACCAAGAGCTCAAACAGCAAGAGTATCGCTTAAAAGGCGAGTTGGCGCTGCTGCGCGGCCGATCCCTGCGGGCCGAACAGTCTCACCAAGAGAGCCGTGTCCGCGAGCTGGAAATTGCCGTCGAAAAAGACGTGTTTGGCGTGCGTCAGTGCGAAACCCGCCTGGAGCAGGCCCGCGAACAGCACGACGAGCTGGCCGACGTGTTGGACCGCCACCAGCAGCAGTTTTATGAAACCACCACGCGCATTGCCCGCTTAGAGCAGGACCAGGCCCACCGCCGCAGCCGCGAAGCGCAGTTGGCCAATGACATTGCCACCGCCCGACGGGATCTCGACGAGCAGCGCCAGGTCAGCGAGGGCGACCAGGAGCGGCTCGCGGTGATCGACGAGCGCTTTGAGGAGCTGCTGCCCGAGCATGAAGCGCTGGAAGAGCAGCTCGAATTGCTCGAGCAGACCCTGGCCGACGCAACGCCAGCGCTGGAAGCCGCTGAACAGCAGTGGGCCGACGCCGAAAACCGCTGGCGCGAGGCCAGCCGCGATGCCGACCGTAGCCAAGACCAACTGCGCGACTTAGAGCAACGTATTGCCCGCCTGCAGGCAGAAGGGCAGCGCCGCCGCCAGCAGCGCGGCGAGCTGGCCGACATGACTGCGCTACAAAACGAGCACGCCGAATACCAAGCCCGCCTGGAAGAAGCCGACCAACGTGCCGACGCCTTCCAAGTGGAGCGAGAACAGTGGCAGCAGCGCTACAGCGATGCCAAAAGCGCCTACCAGCAAGCGGTAACCTGCCGCGACGAGCAGCGCGCTGCGCTGAGCCAGCAGCAGGGTGAACTTGCCTCGCTGCAGGCGCTGATGGATGCCGCTCTGGCCGATCACGACCCTCAGCTAAGCGAAACGCTGGCCGCTCATGGCCTCGCCGATGCATCCCGCTTAGGTGAAGCCATTTCGGTCAGCCAAGGCTGGGAGCGGGTTATTTCCTGGCTACTCGCCCCTTGGTTAAACGCCCGACTGGTAGCCACCCATCAGTTAAACGCGCTGCCCGAAGCGCTAGCGACGGAGTGGTGCTTGATTGATCAAGCGCCGCCTTCCACAGCCACGGCGGGCCCAGGCAATCGCCTCAGCGATTTGGTGAAAGGCGCAGGCGCGCTAACGGAGTGGTTAGCAAGTATTCACTATGTTGATACCGCCGAGGTGGCCGAAGCGCTGCTGGCTAGGCTTGCCCCTGGTGAGAGTGTGGTCAGCCAAGACGGAGTATGGCGCGGTCGCGGTTGGCTGCATCAGCAATCCAATGGCGAAGGCGTCGATGCGCTACTGGTCACTCGTCGCCGCTATGAGGAGCTGGCCGCAGAGCGTGAGCGGGCGGAAGAGGCGCTGGCGCTCTTGGATGAACAGTGCGAAGCCGCCAACGAGACGATTGAAACGTTAGAACTGACCCGTGAGCAGCAGGCGGAGCAGGAGCGCGACCACGCGGCCACCCGCCAACAGCTAGCAGTGCAAGAGCAGCGGCTTGCCCAACGCCTTGAGCATCTCTCCAGCCGCGCCATGGAGCTGGACGACGAACTCGCGCAACTGCAAGAAGATGAGGCGGAGTTAACGCTTACTTTAGAAGAGCAGCGCGCTCGTTGGCACACGGCCATGGAGCAACTGGAAACCGCCGCAGAAGCGCGAGAAACCAGCGCCGAGCAGCGCCACCGCCAGCGTGAGCAGCGCGAGCAGCTCAACCAGCAGTATGCCCCGCTCAAAGCGCGTCAGCAGGCGTTGGCCCTGGAGCGTGAGCGCTTAAAAGCCGAGCGCGACAGCCTGCGCGCGCAGCAGGCCCGCTCAAGCGATACTGAAGAGCGCCTCTCGCTGCGTATTGCCGAGCTGGAAGAGTCCCGTGAAATGCTGGTCGAGCCCGACGAGCTGGCCGCTGAGGAGCTCGAAGAGCTGCTTCACCAGCGCGAACAGCAGGAGCGGCGGCTCAACGAGACGCGCCAGCAGGCACAAGCGCTGGCCGAGCAGCTGCGCAACGATGAGTTAGCCCGCCAGCAGCATGAGCGCAATCTGGAACAGAGCCGCGAACAGCTCCAGCAGCGCCGCATGGAGGTGCAGGCGCTGGCGCTCAAAGCCGCCACCCAGGATGAGCAGTTAGCAGAACTAGGCCACGATGCCGATGCGCTCGCCAGCACGCTGCCCAGCGATGCCAGCGAACCTGCGTGGCAAGAGCGTTTGGAAAGTACCTCGGAAAAAATCCGCCGCCTGGGGGCGATCAACCTTGCGGCCATCGAGGAGTACGATCAGCAGGCCGAGCGGCGTAATTACCTAGAAGCCCAGCATGCCGAGCTCACCGAAGCACTGGAAACGCTGGAGCGGGCGATCAAGCGGATCGATCAAGAAACCCGCGTCCGTTTCCGGGAGACGTTCGATCAGGTCAATAACGGTCTGCAAACGCTCTTTCCCCGTGTGTTTGGCGGTGGGGCGGCGTGGCTGACGCTGACCGGTGATGACCTGTTGGAAACCGGCGTGGCCATCATGGCCCGCCCGCCGGGTAAGAAGAACAGCACGATTCATCTGCTATCCGGTGGGGAAAAAGCCCTAACTGCGCTGTCGCTGGTCTTTGCCATTTTCCAGCTCAACCCGGCCCCGTTCTGTATGCTGGATGAGGTCGACGCTCCGCTGGATGACGCCAACGTTGGCCGCTACGCCAAGCTGGTGAAAGAGATGTCCGAAAGCGTGCAGTTCATCTATATCACCCACAACAAGATTGCCATGGAAGCCGCCGAGCGCCTGATGGGGGTCACCATGCAAGAGCCCGGCGTTTCACGTTTGGTTTCCGTGGGTATCGATGAGGCCGCTGAGTTGGTCGAATAGTGCGTGTGGCTCATGGCTGCGCCGTGTTGCGACTTCCCTAGAGTTTCCTTATTTGCCAAGGCGTGCCTGTCACCTGGGTGCGCCAGCGCAAGCGGATAGTAACGCCATGCCCACGAAATGCTTTGATAACAGCAAGTTGTTGAAAAAACGTGGTGTTGGCGGTGGGGTCGTCGCGGCCGTATAGGCTTAAGTCCCGCTTATCGCTTGCGAATCATTACCTGTTGTTAAAGCGCAATGCGTTCATAAGAAACTAGCGATAGTGAAAAACATTCACTAGCATAACGTTTAAATAGGGTGAACTGAGTGGGTAGCGGCCTCACACGGCACTCCGCGTTTGGCCACCCGTATCAGAGATGGAATGACGCGGAAAGGGCACTTTTGATGGTTGATAAGGTCGAAAAAATCGCCTAAAAAGCTCCCTTAGCGGCTCAAACGTGTGAAAATCAGCAAAAATTGGCTCTTTTCGTAGCAACCGCGCTATGCTTGGTGCTAAATATCGATTTATAAGAAGGTTCCCATATTCTGGCGCAGTGCCGCTCACTGTGCCCTAGTAACCGGTTAGATGACCCATGGAATGCTCGACATGGAATTAAGAGAGTGGTTAATCATTCTAGGACTGGCACTGGTTTCGCTAATCGTTGTCGACGGTGTGCGTAGGCTCCAGCGTCAGCGTCGTGTGCCCCGGCTAGACCAAGCGGTAAAAGATTTGCCTACCGCGAAGTTGGAAGAGTTAGACGACGAGGCGAAAGAAGCCGAGATCAATTGGGAGCTGCCAAACGGCGGTGCTCGGGTGGTCAAGCCCGCCGATTACAGTGGGCTGGGGCAAAAACCCAAGTTAGAGCGCCAAGAGCATCCAGGGCCTTCTAGGGTGCTGTCTGATTTCCGTCGCTCGGTTACCAAACCCTCAGGAAAGCCAAAACCTGCAGCAGCGAAATCTAACAAGGCGGAGCCGGCTGTCCAGGCAGCTACTGCTAATGTGTCAGCAACAGCTGATGCGTCTGCTGAAACCAGAAACGAAATGCGCGAACCGCCACGCCGTGAGCCAAGTGTCTTTACAGCTCGTGAAGAGGCCCCGAAAGCAGAGACCCCCCAGCCAGCGACCCCGGAGTCGTCCATGAGTGCCATGGAAGACGAAGCACCCCAGTCTCAGCAAACAGGTACAGCACCTGCGTCGTTCTCCGCCACTGATGAAGCACCTAGCGAACAGCCGAACACCGCTGAGCTAAACGCCTCTCATACACCAGAGCTCCATGCTGAGCTGGAAAGCAACCAAGCTCCTGAAGAGCCAGCGGCCGTTGAGCCAGATATTACTCCTGAGCCCGAGCCGGTGCTTCGCGCCGAGCCTGAAGATGCGGTATTTGCCAAGCACGCTTCCGACGCACCCAAGCGCCGCCAGTTGCGCGCCGACATGGCAGGCGATCACGAGCTAGATGACGATGAAATCGACGAGTATCGTTTAGTCGATTTTGAAGGCATTGGCCGTTCCTTTAAGCGCCGTATTATTGAGCGCCGTAAAGAGAAAGCCATCAAAAAAGCCGAGAAAGCCAAGCGAGCTGAAGCAGCCGCCAAGCAAAAAGCTGAGCGTAAAGCGCTGGAAGCCGAGCAGCGCCGTGAAGCGAAGCAGGCCGCTGAAGCGGAAAAAGCGCGTATCGCTCAAGAAAAAGCTCAAGCTCGCGAAGCCGCTGCTGCTAATGAAGCTGCCGCCCAACGCGACGCCGTGCAGCAGGCGCATGCCGAGCCTGAATTAGAGCGCTACGCAAACAGCGCTAGCCGCTATGAAGATCACTACCAGAGCGTTGATGACGAGTACGATGACGCTTATGCAGCCCAAGGCGTTGTGCGCGCGCACCCTACGTTGGAAAAAGCTCTGCGTCATGACGTGAACGGCGAGCACGCCAAAGAGACGCTTGCCAATGCTGACGAGTTGGTAGTCATTAGCGTGCTGTCGCGTGATCCCGAAGGTTTTGATGGCGACAAGTTGCTTGAACTAATGATGGCCTGTGGGTTGCGCTATTGCCGCGCGATGGGCGTCTTCAATCGCTTTGAAACGGAAAGCCCCAATAGCGAGCTGCAGTTCTCGATGGTGAACGTGCTCAAACCCGGCACTTTCCCCATCGAAGAGATGGATGAGTTTGTAACGCCTGGGATCACTTTCTTAATGCCCCTGCCCGGCGCGGTGGATAGCTCGGCTGCTTTTGAAGCAATGGTCGAAACGGCCATGGTGGTGGTACGCCACATGGGCGGCGAGCTTAAAGATGAAAACCGCAGCGTGATGACGGCGCAAACCATCGAGTTTGCCCGGCAGCGTGTTCATGAATTTGAGCGTCGCCACCGCCTGCACCGCCATATGCAGGCTCGCTAAACGCCGCGTTGTGCGAACACCCGCCTTCCTCAAGAAGGCGGGTGTTTTTGTTACTAATTACCTGTTTTATTTGTCTTCGGAACCTCTGAATGAGTCAGCCTGCCCCCACCCTGCTGGAAGAGATCAGCCAACTACGCGCTGATCTGGATGACGCCAACTACCGCTACTACGTGCTAGACGAGCCAACGTTAACCGACGCTGACTACGACCGTAAGTTGCAGCGCTTAAAGCAGTTAGAGGGCGAGCACCCCGAGTTGATTTCCCCCGACTCGCCCACTCAGCGAGTCGGCGCCGCTCCGGCAGAGGGCTTTCCCGAGGTTGCCCATGCCATTCCGATGCTCTCGCTGGATAATGCCTTTAGTCGTGACGATATTGTGGCCTTTGCCGAACGCGTGGCGGAACGCTTGGAGTGTCAGGCAGAAGAGATTGAGTTTAGCTGCGAGCCGAAGCTGGATGGCGCGGCGGTATCGCTGGTGTATGAGCAGGGCGTGTTGGTCAGCGGTGCGACCCGTGGGGATGGTCGCACGGGGGAAGGCATTACCTCTAACCTGCGTACCTTGCGCTCGGTGCCGCTTAAGCTCATGGGCAAAAACGTGCCTGAGTTGGTCGAAGTGCGCGGCGAAGTGATTATGCGCCACTCCGGCTTTGAAGCGCTCAACGAGCGTGCCAGAGAAGAGGGCAGCAAAGTATTTGCCAACCCGCGCAACGCTGCGGCTGGCAGCCTGCGTCAGCTCGACCCGCGCATTACGGCGACCCGCCCGTTGGAGTTCCACGCCTACCAAGCAGCACGCTTGGAGCCAGACTTGGGCGATGCCACCCACAGTGCGCTGATGGCACGGCTGTCCACCCTGGGCTTTCGCACTAGTGCAGAGTTAACCACGATGTACGGCCCCGACGCGGTAGCCGACTACTGCGAGCAGCTAGGCGCTAAACGCGACCAGCTTGGCTATGACATTGATGGTGTGGTGATTAAGGTCAACGACCTGCGCCACCAGCGAGAGCTGGGTTTTGTTGCCCGTGCCCCGCGTTGGGCGGTGGCGTTTAAATTCCCTGCCCAAGAAGAAGTCACGACCCTCAACGATGTGGAGTTTCAGGTAGGTCGCACCGGGGCGATTACGCCGGTGGCGCGCCTTGCGCCGGTCACCGTCGCAGGAGTGACTGTCTCTAACGCCACGCTGCATAACGCCGATGAAATTACTCGCTTGGGCGTGATGATTGGCGATACGGTAGCCATTCGCCGCGCAGGGGATGTGATTCCACAAGTGGTGCGAGTGGACGAAGAGAAGCGCCCGGCGGATGCCCGTGCGATTACCTTCCCCGACCACTGCCCAGTGTGCGGCTCGGATATCGAACGCCTGGAAGGCGAGGCGGTGGCACGCTGCTCTGGTGGGCTTTACTGCGCTGCCCAACGTAAAGAGGCGCTGAAGCACTTTGCCAGCCGTAAAGCGCTGGATATCGACGGCCTGGGCGAGAAGCTGATTGAACAGTTGGTGGATCAGGAGTGGGTGAAGACGCCTGCCGATCTCTTCCATCTCAGCGTAGAGCAGCTAAAGAGCCTGCCGCGTATGGGCGAAAAATCCGCCACCAACTTGGTTAACGCCCTGGAAAAGGCCAAGCAGACCACGCTGGCGCGGTTTATCTACGCGCTGGGCATTCGTGAGGTGGGCGAAGCCACGGCTGCTAACGTCGCCAACCATTTCGGCACGCTGCAAGCGCTGCAAGACGCCGATCAAGCGGCGCTGGAAGCGGTGAATGACGTAGGCCCCATTGTTGCCAAGCATATCCACACGTTTTTTCGCCAGCCCCATAACCTGGAAACACTCCAAGCGCTGATTGAGGCGGGCATTACTTGGCAAGAGTCAGAAGTCACCCAAGGCCCCACGCCGCTAGAGGGCCAAACCTGGGTGCTGACCGGTGCCATGGAGAGCATGACCCGTGACGAAGGCAAGGCGCGGCTTCAGGCGCTGGGGGCCAAGGTAGCGGGCAGCGTCTCTAAAAAAACGACTTGCCTAGTGGCGGGCGAAGCTGCAGGCAGTAAGCTCACCAAAGCCGAGCAGTTGGGGGTTGAAGTGATCGACGAAGCCACCTTTATTGAGCGTTTAGCCGCTTGGGAGCAAAGCGAATGAGCCGGTTTATCGAAGTGCCCGCGCGGATGCTGCCGCCAGAAACCTTAACCGCGCTGCTGGAAGCGTTTGTTACTCGACAAGGCTACGACACCACCGATACCGGCGAAGGCATGAGCGGCTGGGTCGCTGAGCTTAAGCAGCAGCTTGACCGACACGAGCTGATCATTGCCCACGACCTAGAGCTGGAAATGACCGAAGTGATGACCCTCGCCCAGTGGCGCTCCTTTGGGCGAGAGTTAGCAGATGATGAAGAAGAGGGCGATTACTGAGCCCGCACCAGCGCGCTAATGATGCGCCGCCCTGGGTGAAGGTGGTCAGCCAATGGCTGCTCAATGGGAAGCGGCTCATCGCAAATGCGCGATGCGATAACCTCCGCGCACAGCGGCGCGCTGGCCAGCCCTCGGGAACCGTGGGCGGTGGAGATCCACAGCCCTGGATGGTGCTCGCCATTAACAGGCGGCACTTTCGAGGCATCTTTACGCAGCACTGCGTAATCCCGCTGCCACGCGGCTGTGTGGGGCACCGGCCCGGCGTAAGGGGTTTTATCGGGGCTGGCGGCTCGCACTGCAGCCCGGCCTTCCAGCGCTTCTGGGCTTAACGTAACGCCAGCTGCCTCTAGCGCGGCGACCCACTCTGGCAGCGCTTGGCGTAGCTCATCAATATTGCGCTGGTGCTCTTCCTCGACCACTTGCGTTGTGGCGTTATTGGGCACAAAGCTGGCGCCAAAGGTCAGTACGTTATCCATCGGTGGTGATACATAGCCTCCCGCACATACCACTTTAGTGGGCACCTTCGTACCTGCTGGCAGCGTTAGCTCGCTGACCTGGCCGCGCACCTGCTGCAACGGCAGCTCGGCGGTTTGAGCAAACTGGTTAGCCAGGGATGCTGTAGCCACGATCACATGATCAGCCTGCAGCGTTTCGCCGCTGGCCAGCGTGACCTGCCACTGCGCCGTTTGGGAGGCTTGCTGGGCTTGCTGTAGCTCGCTGACGTCGCCCTGCCGTAGGGTGATATTGGCGTGCTGCAACAACTGTTCGCAGAGCTTTTTGGGCTGAACCCAGCCCGCCTGGGGATAAAATAGCCCGTGGGCTGCAGAGACCGGTACTTCCGCCAGCTCGCTTAGCGCATTGGTCTGTGCAGACACCACCGATTCTGGCAGCGGATGATTGGCCAGAAAACGCTGCTGGCGGTTAGCCTCTTTATCGCTTAGCGCGAGCTGTAACACGCCACAAGGCTGCCAGAGCGGCGGCTCCTGTGGAAAAGCGGCGGCCAGTTGGCCCAGCCAGCGCTGGCTGTATAGCAGCCCTGCTAGGTAAACACGGCTTTGGGGGTTGGTTTCTACTGCCAGCTTCACATAGAGCGCCCCTTGACGATTGCCGGAGCCGCCCGCGCCAGGGGCGTCACGCTCAACCACCGTGACTTGCTTGCCGCGCTTAGCCAGCGCTGCCGCTACGCTGCTGCCCGCTATGCCCGCGCCAATCACTACCACGTGGTTGGCATCGCGGTGGGCGGGGGGCGTGAACCAGGGCGCCGCGTTGCGCCGCGTATCTGTGGGCGGTGCTTCTATACCGCCCGCTAGCATCTCCCGCTTACGGCCAAACCCCGGCACTTTTTTCCAGTGAAACCCCGCCGCTTTCAGCCCGCGCTTGACGATGCCTGCGCAGGTGAACGTGGCAAAGGTGGCACCGGGGCGCGAACGGGCCGCCATGGCTTCAAAAAGCTCGGGCTGCCACATCTCGGGGTTTTTAGAGGGCGCAAAGCCATCTAAAAACCAAGCATCCACTTGGCCCTCCAGCAGGTTCAGCCGCTCGGTGGTGTCGCCAAAGTGCAGGTCGAGGGTGACGCGCTCGCTTAGGTGCAAACGGTGGATGCCGCTTACCGCCTCTGGCCATAGTTCGCACAGCACTTGTGAATAACCGGCCAGCGACGGCCACGCGCTTAGGGCGCGGGTAAGCGCTTCACGGCCCAGGGGAAATTTTTCTGTGGATAACAGATGCAGCCGTGCGCCTTTTGGGGCGTGCTGCTCAAAGCAGGCCCAGGCGCACAGTATATTTAGCCCGGTGCCAAAGCCTGTCTCGCCAATCACAAAGGCCCGTGCTTCCTGCCAAGCCGCAAACCGCTCGGGAAGTCGGTTGGCCCCTAAAAAAACGTGCTCGGTTTCTGCACGCCCATCCTCACGGGAAAAATAGACGTCGTCGAAGGCGTCTGAATGGGGAGAAGTGTCGTTCCACGTCAGCTGTGGGGCGGTTAACGCTTCAAGTGGGGGTAGAGCACTAGGGGATTGAGCAGGGCGTTGAGTCACGCGAGCATCCGTGGTGGCGATAATTGGTTAAAAAATGATCAATTTGTTAATCGGGGCGCTATCTCTGGCTTATAGAAAAGCGTCCGCCGAGTTTTCACAGAGTTTTCCACAGGCTCTGTGAAAAAGCGGGCGGACCCTCCACGCTCGCCCCTATTGGTCAAGGAAAAACTTTTTTGAACGGCTTAACAATTACCTTGGCATAGACCCCAGCGATGATGTATGGATCGGCATCTGCCCAGGCTTGGGCGTCCTCTAAACTATCGAATTCCGCCACCACTAAGCTGCCGCTAAAGCCCGCTTCGCCGGGGTCATTAGAATCAATGGCGGGGTGCGGGCCGGCCAGAATAAGCCGTCCCTCATCGCGCAGTGCTTCAAGCCGCGCTAAGTGGTCGGGGCGGGCTGCTAAGCGGCGCTCTAAGCTGTTGGCAACATCTTCACTGATAATGGCGTAAAGCATGGGGATAACTCCTTGAAGGCAGGGGTAACGTATCGGCCATAGCATTGACCGCACTCCGGTTAGCGCGCACCATGGCGAGCTTGTTCGTGTTCAACACGCCTATTCTAAACTCGCCACACGGCGTCATGCTAATGCCACTACTTCCTAACGCTCTTGCCTCCGTACTGCCTACCGCATTCGATGCCGACCAGCGCTACTCGGTTGACCTGCACATGCACTCAACCGCTTCTGATGGGGCGCTTTCCCCGACGGATCTGGTAACCCTATGCGCTGGGCGTGGGCTTACTCACATGGCGCTCACCGACCATGACACGATGGAAGGGGTGGAAGAAGCGAGCCGCGCCGCCCAGCAGGCAGGGCTTTGCCTGGTGCCGGGGTGTGAGTTATCCACCCGCTGGCAGGGGATTAATATTCACGTGGTAGCGCTAATGCCCGGCGGGCTGCAGGGGCCGATGATAGAGGGGCTTGAGCAGCAGCGGGAAGCGCGTATCAAGCGCGCTGAAGTGATCGCCGAGCGTTTAGAAAAAATGGGTTTACCCAACGCGCTGGAAAAAGCCCGCGCCCAGGCAGGCGGCGACCGCCCCCTAGGGCGACCTGACTTTGCCCGAGCGCTGGTGGCGGAAGGTGTGGTAGCCGATTGGGCCGGAGCCTTTAAGCGCTACCTGGGCAGTGGTAAAAAAGGCGATGTTAAAGCCCATTGGCCGGAAATTAGCGAAGCAGTGGGTTGGGTAGTGGCGTCTGGCGGAGTGGCCGTGCTGGCCCATCCGCTGCGCTACGGGCTTACCCGGCGCAAGCGCGGCCTGTTGATGGATACCTTTATGGAAGCCGGTGGCCAAGGCGTAGAGCTTGTTAGCGGCCAGCAAAACCCAGACGCCACCCGTGATTTGGCGCGCCAGTTGGTAGAGCGGGAGCTGTACGCCTCGTTGGGCAGTGATTTCCACTTTCCTGGCAGCCATGCAGCGCCTGGCAGCATGAGTCCGGTGCCCCGTACCGCCGCGCCGCCTATTTGGCAGCACCCCCGTTTAGCCCACCTGCGCGATGCCCCGAGCGGTATGCTGGGTGCTAAGCCGCTGAATAAGTTAAGCTAAAAGTGATATCGCTAAAAACCTTAGCTAACCAGATGCCTACAGGCAGGAGTAAGCGATGAGCCAATATTTTCAGATTCATCCGGAAAACCCACAAAAGCGGCTGATTGACCAAGCCACCGAGATTATTCGTAAGGGTGGAGTAGTCGCTTACCCAACGGACTCAGGCTACGCGCTGGGCTGCCATTTAGGCGAAAAAAAGGCCATCGAGAAGATCAAATGGCTGCGCTCGCTGGATGACAAGCATAACTTTACTCTAGTGTGCTCGGATCTTTCCGAAATAGGCACTTACGCTAAAGTGGATAATGCCGTGTTCAGGCTGCTGAAGGCTCACACGCCCGGCCCCTACACCTACATTCTGGATGCCACTACCGAAGTGCCGCGCTTGCTGCTGCACCCTAAGCGCCGCTCAATTGGTGTGCGGGTGCCCGATCACCGCATCACCCACGCGCTGCTAGAGGCGCTGGGTGAGCCGCTAATGAGCGTGACGCTGATTCCGGTTGGCGAGGCGCTGCCGATGAGCGACCCCGAGGAGATTCGCGAGCGCTTTGGTGCCCATCTGGATTTGATTATTGATGGCGGTGCCTGCCACCTTGACCCAACGAGCGTGATTGATCTTCGTGAACTGCCGCCCAAAGTCGTGCGGGAAGGGCGTGGCGATATAACGCCGTTTCAAGAGTAGCGGTCACTGAGCACTATTAAAACGGGGGCGCTTAGCGTCTCCGTTTTCGTATCGGCGAGGTGCTATTTATCCTCGCTTGGCGTCTCATCGTCGCTGCTCTCTTTGTGCGCTTTTTTGCGCGGGTCCTCGCTGTTCTCATCCAGCCAAGTGCCGCAGCGCAGGCAGTAGCGGGCACGCTTTTCGTGGCGGTCGTGGCCGCAGCCAGGGCAGGCTTCTTCTGAGTAGCGGTCTTCACGAATCGAGCGGATCACTTGGGCAGAAAACACCCCGGTGGGCACGGCAATAATCGAGTAGCCAATCAGCATCAGAATCACTGTGATGGCTTTGCCCAGCGAAGTGGCGGGCACAATATCCCCATACCCGACGGTGGTAATGCTCACGATGGCCCAATATATCGACATGGGGATGCTGGTAAAGCCCGACTCAGGGGACTCAATGGTGTACATCAGCGCGGCAAACAGTGTGACCACCATGAGAATGCTACTGAAAAATAGCAAAATCTGGCGCAGGCTACGTTTAAGCGCATCCAGCAGTAGCCTGCCTTCCCCCACAAACTCCATCAGTCGCAAAATGCGGAAGATGCGCAACACCCGCAAAATCCGCACCATCACCAGCGCATGCGCGCCAGGCACTAGTAGCACTAGCCAAGTGGGGATAATTGCAATCACATCCACCACGCCGTAAAAGCTTTTTAAATACACCGTGGGGCGTTCAAGGCAGTAAAGCCGTACCAGCAGTTCCAGGCTAAACAGCAGTGTAAAGGCCCATTCGATGTAGAAGAAAATATGCCCATAACGCTCGGCATAGATCTCAACGCTATCGAGCAAAATCACCGCAACGCTGAGCAGAATGGCGACGATTAGCGCAATATCAAACGCCTTCGCCCCCGGCGTATCGGATTCAAAAATAATATGGAACAGCCGGGCGCGGAGTCCTTCGGCGCCGGGAGTAAGGGGAAAGCTCATCGCGTCATCCTGAGGTGGGCTTAATGAGTGGTTGAAACGTGTTTAGCGTAGCGCGGTTTCATAAGCGAAGCGACGAGCCAAATTTAACGCAGCCGCGCCGTAGGCGGTGGTGGGCATGCCTGCGCTATCTAATGCCTTAGGCAGCATCTCAGCATCTGCCCGTGCGGCGCTATCCAGCTGCGGGTGCTGGGCAAGCGTTGCCAATGCCTGCTGCGCGGCGATTAAGTGCGTCGCGTCACCGCTATCGTGATAGGCGTCGAGTGCGACTGTCGCGCGGTGTAGCCACTCGGCCGGGTGCTGGGCATCAGGCAGCGGCCACTGCTGGCGGCCCAGCGCATTGCCCCGCGATGCCTTACTGCTGTCGGAGGGACGCAGTGGTACTTGGCTGGCCAGCTCGGCCGCCAGCGACCATAGCGCCTCAGGGTCGCCTGCTTTTAACTCTAGCTCCACTTCGCAAATCGGCGCGCGAGCCTTGCCACAAACGATCTCGCCCTCATCCAGCACCAGCTCAATCTTGCTGCCTTGCCAGGCAAGCTGCCAACTGCGGCGGGTGAAGTCTGTGCTTAGCGTCGAGCGCAGTGCCGCAATTTTGTCTGCTAACGCGTTTTGAAAGGGCGGCAGGGCGGCCAGGGCGGATTGATCTAAGCTGGGGTCAGGAACTTGCCACTCCCACTCCTGTCGGCTGGAGAGCCCGCCACCCCCTTGGCCGGCGGTTTTTACCGTCTGCAATACTTGGCTATCCAGCTGGCGCAGGCGCACCGCTATTCGTGCGGCGGCTAAATCTCCCGCCGGGGTATCGAAGTAGGTGTTGGCCAGCTGCTGCTGAACGGGGGGAGTGCTGGCGAGCACCGGATGGTGTAACAGCGCGTCGATCTGGGTGGGTGGCAGTGCCAGTTTTAGCTCTACCTCGGTCGGTGCTGGCATACTGGTTGAGTTTTTCATGACAATCGCCACCTCACTATTATGACATTTTGGTTAATTTTTGATGACATTATGAACTTTTCATGACGGCGGCGGACGCACTCTTTATACTGGCGCCCGCCATTTCCAGGCTCCCCGAAAACAGGCTAAAGGCTATATGGTAACCTCCAACCCTTTTTCCGCGATGTTTGGCCGCTCGCCATTCCAGCCGTTGCTGGCCCACATCGTCAAGGCCAATGAATGTGCCGACCAACTGCTGCCGTTCTTCGAGGCAACACTTGTCGGTGATTGGGACACGGCGGCTGAGCTGCGCGAGAACGTCACGCGCTTAGAGCACGACGCCGACACCCTGAAAACAGAACTGCGGCTGAACCTGCCTAACACCATGTTCCTGCCGGTATCGCGTTCTGACCTGCTCGATTTGATCAGTGTTCAGGACAAGATTGCCAATAAAGTGCGCGACATTACCGGCATTATGCTGGGCCGTAAAATGCGCGTACCCAATGAGCTGGCCGAACCGATGCGCGACTACATGCGCACCAGTGTGGCCTGTGTGGCCCAAGCTCGCCAAGCGCTTGAAGAATTGAAAGACCTGCTGGAATCCGGTTTTGGTCGCAATGTTTCCGATGTCATGCAAAACATGATCCGCGAACTGCACACCCTTGAGCACCAGGCCGATAGCCAGCAGGTGGCGATTCGTCGTCAGCTGTTTGAGCTTGAGAGCCAGCTACCGCCGGTGGATGTGATCTTCCTCTACAAGATCATTGAATGGGTGGGCGAAGTCTCTGATCGCGCTGAACGCGTAGGTAGCCGCCTGCAGATTTTGACCGCACGCTAAGGGATACTCATGCAGATTATTGCCCAGCACGGTGACATTTTTATCATTCTGGCCTGTGTATTTGGCTTCTTTATGGCGTGGGGCGTCGGCGCAAACGACGTCGCTAACGCCATGGGAACCTCGGTGGGGTCGAAAGCGATTACCATCAAACAGGCGATCCTTATTGCCGTTGTCTTTGAGTTTTTAGGCGCATGGCTGGCCGGTGGCGAAGTTACCAACACCATTCGTAAAGGCATCATCGACCCGGAGTTGCTGCAGGAAGACCCACAGCTGCTGGTGTACGGCATGTTAGCGGCGCTGCTGGCAGCGGGAACCTGGCTGCTAGTGGCCTCCATGAAAGGCTGGCCCGTTTCCACCACGCACTCCGTTGTGGGCGCGATTGTGGGCTTCGCGGTGGCAGGCCTGGGGGCTTCTACCGTGGATTGGGGAGCGGTTACCAAGATTGCGGCAAGCTGGGTCGTTTCCCCGCTGCTGGCCGGTACCATCGGCTTTGTGCTGTTCAAATCGGTCCACCACCTGATTTTTGAAAACGATAACCCGTTTACCGCCGCCAAGCGCTACGTGCCGGGCTATGTATTTTTGGTGGGCTTTATTGTTGCCATGGTCACGCTGACCAAAGGGCTCTCCCACGTGGGGCTCGACCTGACCTTTAACCAAAGCCTGCTGCTCTCCATCCTGCTCGGCTTGGTCATTATGGGCATTGGCATGCTGATGCAGCGCCGCATCAAATTCGAAAAGACCGCTAACGACCATTTTGGTTACGCCAACGTGGAGCGAGTGTTCGGCGTACTAATGATCTTCACCGCCTGTGCCATGGCCTTTGCCCACGGCTCTAATGATGTTGCCAATGCGGTTGGCCCGCTGGCAGCGGTGATCAGCGTGGTGCAAACCGGCGGTGAAATTGAGGGCTCGGCCCTTGTGCCCTGGTGGGTACTGGTACTAGGTGGCGGCGGTATCGTCGTTGGCTTGGTTACCTATGGCCATAAAGTCATCGCGACGGTCGGTACCGGCATTACTGAGCTGACGCCTAGCCGTGGTTTTGCGGCCACCCTGGCGGCGGCTACCACCGTAGTGCTGGCATCGGGTACTGGTCTGCCCATCTCGACCACTCACACCCTAGTGGGCGCGGTGCTGGGCGTAGGCTTGGCCCGTGGTATGGCGGCGCTTAACCTGCGAGTGATTGGTACCATTGCTATGTCGTGGCTGATTACGCTGCCTGCTGGTGCTGGTTTGGCGATTCTGTTCTTCTTTATGTTTAAAGGCATGTTTGGTTAACAGACGGAGCTAACTCCGCACCGAATGCCACAGCTCGGCTGAACCGCCAAGCCTACAGCGGCACCTTCTTAGCAAAAATCCGCGTAAGCCCTCGCCCACTCGAGCGGGGATACAAGCGGGCAGCGCGATAGCGCTGCTGGGTTTGCGGCATGGGGCCCAGTGGCATAAGCTGTACATACATCCATGCATCAATGGCGCGCCATGCTGAAGGCTACGAAGGTACGACTCTACCCCACGACCGAGCAGGCGGAGTTCCTGAACCGCCAGTTCGGCGCGGTGCGCTTCGTCTATAACACCGGCCTTCGCATCATTTCCCATCGCCACAAGCGTCACGGCCAGTCGCTGAGCGCCAAGCACGACATCAAAAAGCTGCTGCCGGTGGCCAAGAAGTCGCGCAAATATGGGTGGCTGAAAGAAGCTGATTCCGTGGCTCTCCAGCAGGCGTGCTTGAACCTCGACCATGCTTTCCAGCGCTTCTTCGACCCCGCGCAGAAAGCCGGCTATCCGCGCTTCAAGAGCAAGCGGGGCAAGCAGTCCAGCTATCACTGCGTCGGCGTCAAGGCCGGCGACGACTGGATCAAGGTGCCCAAGCTTGGACCCATCAAGGCCAGGATGCATCGACAGGTCGAGGGCAGGCTGAAAAGCATCACCTTGACCCGTACCGTCACCGGCAAGCACTACGCCTCGCTGCTCTACGAAACAGAGCAGGCCGCCCCAGCACCGCTGAAGGCGGTCGACGCCGCCAAGGTCCTCGGCCTCGATATGGGGCTGTCGCATCTGGCCATTGACTCCACCGGCCGCAAGATCGCCAATCCGCGCTTCCTCAAGCAGGCGCAGCAAAATCTCAAGCGCAAGCAGCAGGCGTTGTCCCGCACGAAGAAGGGCAGCGCCAATCGGGCCAAGGCACGGTTACTCGTCGCCAAGGCGCACGAGCGGCTGGCGAATGCCCGCCATGACTTCCAGCACAAGTTCTCTCGACAGATCGTTGACGATAACCAAGCGGTGATCGTCGAGACGCTGAAGGCCCGCAACATGATGAAGAACGCCAGGCTAGCCAAGCACATCGGCGATGCGTCCTGGCATGCCTTGGTGACCAAGCTGGATTACAAGGCCAAGGAGCAGGGCAAGCATCTGGTCAAGATCGACCCGTGGTTTGCCAGCTCCAAGACCTGCCATGTCTGCCAGCACAAGATGGACGCCATGCCGTTGAACATCCGGTCGTGGGAGTGCCCCGCCTGCCACACACAGCACGACCGGGACATCAACGCGGCGCTGAACATCAAGCATCAAGGCATTATCGAGCTGAAGGCGGAAGGGCTGTCCGTCTCTGCCCATGATTACCGCTTACAAAAGTGATATATCATGCTAGAGTCTCAATATGGACCTCTTCTTCAGCACGAACAAATTCAAGCTCAACGGCCTAAGCTACTCCGGTTTTCCAATCCTTATTTCTAGGGAGGGGAAGGTTGTTGAGGAAGCTCTGGACTTTTGCATAGCACACCTGATCAAGCGTGGAAGGGTTCAATCCAAGAAGTCGTGGGTCACCTACGGGAAAGCGTTGTATCAGTTCTTTGGCTGGTGTGAGGTGAATGACATTGACTGGTGTGATGTGGGCAATGACCGAGAAGCGACGATCCTGGCGGAGTTCCGTGATTGGAATCTGAGTCCCGAGGGTGGAAGCCTTTCCGCAGCAACGGTGAATGCGCGACTACGACTTCTTTGCGCGTTCTACCGGTATGCCGCCAACAGTGGTTGGGTGACGACTGTTCCGTATTCGATGGAAACGGTAACGGTGAGGCAACCTAAAGGCTTCCTCGCTCACGTCGATGCGAGTGGTGGGAGTCGCACGACCGCAGATGTCATGCTGAGGACCCCGCGAACCGTAATTCGGGTGCTGAGCAAGCATCAGTCGGTTGATCTCTTGAATGCTACCACCAATCCCACTCACAAGCTGATCATGCGGTTGGCGCTCACGACAGGACTGCGCCGTGAAGAGCTGGCTACGTTTCCGCTGAAGTACGTGATCGATCCAGTGATGTACACCAAGCACCGCTCCTTCATCCGGATCAATCTCGATCCGCGCGACATGACCATCAAGCGGAATCAGCCCCGGGGAATCGACGTGCCTCGCACCGTCATGGAAGCCCTCTGGCAATACGTCCTGAACCGTCGCCATCAGCATGAGAACATTTCTGGCCAGCGCCAGTCCGTTTTGTTCCTGACGGAATCCGGCCAACCCTACGCGAACGACGGGGCAGCCTTTCTGGGCCTTGTAAAGAAGGCTGGGGCGGCTGCCGGCATTCCTTACATCAACGTCCATATTCTGCGGCATACCTACGCCACGCATACGCTGTACGCAATGATGCAATCCAAGGCCCAGACCCATGCCTTGCTGTACGTACGCGACCGCCTGGGCCACGCCTCGGTCACATCCACCGAGAAATACCTGCACTGTCTCTCAGAGCTTGAGGATGCGCTGATGAACGACTACCAAAGCGAAATCGATCTGATCAGCAGGGAGATTGGCAGTGCCTAGAAAAAAACTTCAATCGACAGCCTCCCGCCCTGGCAAAGATGCCAGTGACAAAACGTTGGAACTCACGAGTCTACCTCCAGCTCAGATGGTCGTGTCCTTGCCCGAAAATGCGACGGGTCGACGCAACCTTGATTTCGCTAAGCACTACGGAAACGGATGCGATGTGGTGGTCTATGCCACTCAACGCGCACTGGATCTTATGGCCAGGGCCTGCGCCGAAAGCGATGGAAAAACGCTCAGCGCGGCTACTATCGCTAGATATCACCAAAACGGGTTATCAGCCTTTCTACCCTTCTGTGCCACAATGTCTGCCGCGTTGAAACGTGAGCTGCGCCTGGATGATATTGACCGTCAGTTTATCGACCAATTCATTGCCCATTTGCGGCAGTCGGATGTCCGCTTGTCGAGCCAGAAGGTTCGATACGCAACCACCAAGGCGGTACTGGCGGCGATGGGAGAATCAGGCTGGATTGCCAAAGATATTTTTCCGCGCAACCCCTTTCCAAACTCCAACCGATCAATGAAGGGACAGACCGCTTTGAGCGAGCCAGAGCGCCGTAGCGTTCTGCAGGCGCTAAAAACCGATATGCGGGCGATTATCAAAGGAAGTGGGTCGCTAACCTCAGAAGAACTTGCTGTCTGCCTGCTGGCCATTGCAGCGCGAACGGGCATCAATCCGACCCCCGCCCTGGAGCTCCTGACCGACTGCCTTCAGCCCCATCCCATCAAGTCAGACAGGTACGTGCTGGTCAGCTTTAAGCGTCGCGGCAACGCCACGCACATCCAGAGCCTGCGTCGCGCCGCCGATGTTGAGTCGATGGTGTCGGCGCTGCCTGACGTGGCCCGCATCATAGATCTTGTGCGCGAGCGCAACGACACGATACGACAGTCGAGTAACTCCCCGGCGTTTCTGTTTGTCTACGAGAGCCTATCCAGGAAAAACGCCGGGAAAATGGGCCGGCTGGCTCAACACACTCTCACCCGCGGCATTAAGGCGTTTCTCGACCGGCATCAGATAACCGATGCTGACGGCAAGCCTCTGAGGCTCAACGTCATGCGTCTGCGTAAGACGTTTGAGAACCATCTGTTCACCCTGTCCGGCCAGGACCCCTTCCTGACAGCAAGGCTCGGTGGCCATACCCCGAAGGTGTCCGACAACCACTATCTGGAAGCTCCGGAAAGGGCTGAGCAAGATTGGCGGCTCATGGGCGAGGTTCGAACTGAAGAGCTATTGAACCACGGCAAGGTTGCACCTCTGCCGACACAGAACACGCCGATAGCCCACTGTCGGGATACCTTGAACGGTGAACGTGCACCCAAGAATGGCGAGCACTGCCAGAAGTTTCTGGCTTGCTTTCGTTGTCGGTCATTCGTTGTGACGAGTGATGATCTCCACCGTGTCTTCAGTCTTTATTGGGCACTGGTCAGGATGCGCCAGAAAATGGGTGCGAGCGCGTGGAAACGGGTCTACGGTCATATCATCCGAATCATCGACCAAGAGATCGCCCCGCAATTTGATGGCGAGCTGGTGAGTATCCAACGGCAGCGGGCGGAGGTCGACCCACACCCCTTCTGGCGTGATCCGGAGCGCTTGGAGGACATAGCATGAACGCAGCCGAATTCCGTGCAGGGCAACTCAAAGCCCTCCATGCCGTCCAGACAGGAATGATCAACCCAAACGCGCTCATCTCGGGCATGCGTCTGGAAGACGGCTCCTACTACGTTCTGAGCCGCTACAGTGATGATGTGTGGACTCTGCCAGACAGCCTTTTTCCTGCTGGAGCGAAAGATACCCAGAAAAAGCTCAACTTCTTACGTGTGCCTGTGATGTTTCGAGAAACGCTGCGTGCCTGTACGGCGCATTACATCCTGAACGGCATTGAAGGCCGCAGCCGACCCAAGGGCATCACGATATACCAGTTTTTCCAGAGCGTGACATTGTTTCTGACTTGGCTTCAGGACCAAAGCATAGCCCGACTGAGCGACGCGACGCCGCTGATCGGGCATCAATATGTAAGCTTTTGCAGAGGGCTGAGGGGCCGAAAAGGGAAACCGCTTTCAGGTGGCACGCTGAAGCAGCGTTTCTTGGCTGTAGAAACAGTCCATATCCTCAGTCAGCAGTCCGATGACCCTATGCGACACCCCTGGCCGGAATCGTCAGCAAAGTACCTGGCAGGGCTGACGGGGCAAGGCAATCCTCAACTCCAAGAAGCCAGAACCGAAATCATTCCGGATGATATTCTAGGACCACTGTTCCAGTCGTCGATTGAATGGCTGGACCGGGCCGATGAGATCATTAGTCTCCGCGCTCAGGTGGAAGGCTGGAAGTCAGAGGATCGGAGTTTTAGGTTCATTCAACCGCGCCTGAAAAAACTCGGCTGGACGTTAAGCGGCATTCGTACAGCGGAGCAACACCTTCAAACGGCGTGCATGAGCATCATCCTGATCACCACCGGTATCCGCGTATCCGAACTCTGTTCACTGGAAAATCAGTGTGCGTTCAAAACGCTGGATGAAGAGGGTGAGCCCTTTCATTGGATGCGCGGCACCTCGTACAAGACAGGCGCGGGAGCCTGTGAATGGCTGGTAGCCGAGATTACTCACCGCGCCCTCACGGTGGCGGAGAGCCTGGTGCGCTCCCTGCAAGCGCAACTGGAACAACGTATTTTTGATCTGCGAACTGACGATCCGAAGGACCCCGACATTGCGCGACTGAAAGAGCATACCCGTCGTCTATTCCT
Source organism: Halomonas sp. Ps84H-12 (assembly GCF_024124725.1). NCBI lineage: Bacteria > Pseudomonadati > Pseudomonadota > Gammaproteobacteria > Oceanospirillales > Halomonadaceae > Halomonas > Halomonas sp. Ps84H-12. The sequence continues at coordinate 41,200 of NZ_JAMXSJ010000029.1, forward strand.
CGCGGTCTCAACGAGACAGAACAACCGAGTCGGAACTCTTTCGAGAGATTCGATCATTGATCGCCTCAATGCGTTTGCTGCCCAGTGTGGGCTGGACTGGCGCTTTGCGCCGCACCAGTTCCGGCGCACCTTCGCGGTCTACGCGGCTCACAGCGCCTTTGGCGACCTTCGCTACCTGCGGGATCATTTCAAGCACTGGTCGCTAGACATGACCACTTTGTACGCCATGTCCCGGCTCCAAGATGCCGAGCTTTACGACAGCGTGGGCCTGGCCGCACTGAGCATCAAGACCGATCTTCTGGAGCACTGGCTGGAGCCTGATGCCATTCTGGTGGGAGGTGCTGCCGAACCAATCCGGGCCTTCCGCACGAAGAACGAGGCGCTGGCTGCCAAGGAGAATCGCGCTGAGATGGCTAAGACGATCAGCCCCCTAGTTCATCTGCGAGCCACTGGTGTCGCGTGGTGTACCGCCGACACCGGAGGTTGCAACGGTGGCCAGGGCGTAGAGAAAACACGTTGTGCTGATTGTGGCAATGCGGTTATCGATGAGTCACGTAAGGCTGTATGGCAGGGTATTTATGCACAGCAGATCGAGTTGCGCGACCTCACAGACATTGGACCTGGAGGAACCGAGCGAGTCGAGCGTGATCTTAAGCGCTGCGAGGCGGTCCTGAAGGGGCTTGGGGCAACTGAAGAGGATCTGGCTTATGTCGCAACCTAAAGATACTTCCCAACCCCCAACGCGGGGTGAATTGACCGCAAAGGCTATACGCCAAGCCATTGTAAGAATAGAGAAAGGTCGCCCCAAGGTGGTTAAGCCGGGACGCAAGCTCAGCATCCAGTCTGTGGCCGAGGAAGCCGGGGTCAGCCGAGCCACCATTCACAACAATCACCCTGGACTCGCTGAGCGTATTCGAGAATCCGGAAACAAGGCTGTCCGGGCACAACGGGACGAAAAGAATACCGAGCTCAAAGAGCTGAGAGCCAAATACACCGGACTCAGACAGGAGCATGTTCACGCCCGCGAACTCAATCGAGACATGGCTTCTGAAATGGCCACTCTAGTCGCGGAGAATCAGCGTCTACGAGCCATCGCAGAGAACAAAAAAGTGATCGGTTTTCCCTCGAAATAAACCTAAAGCTGTTACCTTTCTAATTAATCAATAAAATCAAGATCTTATTATGTTGTAACATAATACAAGCTGCGGTAATCCCATGGAGGCTTGCGTAAGTCCGGCACATCGTCGGCAGCTGCCTGAGAAGTGGGAAGCCTCGCCCGCTAGGGCGGGGAGTAGTCACCACACGATCTTTGAATAAGATCTTTGCAATAGAAGGTGCCGCTGTTTTTTGTGCTCTGTTAAAGTAAACAGCGTTACCTTCATTCACCTGCTGCCGGAGAGCGGCCCTTGGACACTCGTTTCCCCTTTGTAGATTGGTTTCGTAATGCCTCCCCATACATTAATGCGCACCGGGGGCGAACCTTTGTCATCTTGATTGAGGGCGAAGCCATGGCGTCGGGCCGAGGGGAGCAGCTCATCCAGGATTTAGCGCTGCTGCACACCTTAGGTGTGCGCTTGGTAGTGGTGTTCGGCATTCGCCCTCAGGTACATGAGGCACTGACTGCCGCTGGCGTAGAACCCACCCGGGTGGATGGCCGCTGGGTGGCCGATCGCGCGGTGATGGCCCACGTTGAGCAGGTAGCGGCGCACCAGCGGCTCTGGCTGGAAGCCCGGCTTTCCCTTGGTCTGCCCAGCACGCCGCTACACGGCGTAGAACTCAGCGTGATTTCCGGCAACCTAGTCACCGCCAAGCCGCTAGGCGTGCGCGAAGGAGTGGATTTTGACCATAGCGGCGAAGTGCGCCGGGTGCGGGCCAGCGCCATTGAGGGGCTGCTGGAAAAAGGCTCGCTAGTGCTGCTGCCACCGCTGGGATTCTCCAGCACGGGTGAAGTGTTTGATTTAGACGCCTCGGAAGTGGCCCAGCACGCCGCCGTGGCCCTAAAGGCCGATAAACTGATTCTACTGGGCGAGTCGGAAGGATTGGAGGACGAGCAGGGCGCGCTCTTGCGCCAGCTTTCCCCTTTTGAGGCAGAGCCGCGCCTGCAGCAAGCCGCGCCGGGTAGCGAATTGGCGCGACACTTGAGTGCTGCCTGCACCGCCGCCCGTGAGGGTGTAGCACGCACTCACTTGCTCTCGTGGCGCAATCATGACGCGCTGCTGGGCGAGCTGTTCACCCGTGACGGCGTGGGCACCATGATCACCCAGCACCGCTACGAGCAGCTGCGCCCGGCCACGCTCAATGACGTGGCGGGCCTGCTGGAGCTGCTGGAGCCTCTGGAGCGGCGCGGCATGCTGGTGGCCCGCTCCCGAGAGCGGTTAGAGCACGAAATTGATGATTACATGGTGATTGAGCGCGACGGCATGGTGATCGGCTGCGCGGCGCTGCACGTCTTCCCCGAGACCACCGTGGGCGAGCTGGCCTGCGTGGCCGTGCATGGCAATTACCGGGGCGGCGAGCGCGGCGAGCGACTGGTCGAAGCCCTGGAACGACGCGCCCGCCAGCAGGGGCTTTCCGATATGTTCGTGCTCACCACTCATACCGCCCACTGGTTCGTGGAGCGCGGCTTCCGCGCCGCCAGCCTGGAAGACCTGCCCCCCCTCAAACGCGAGGCCTACAACCACGCCCGTAAATCCAAGGTGCTGGTGAAAAATCTGGCGGGTTAGTGGGGGAAACCGGCACCATGCGCGCTATCGACTACCTAATGACAATTTCCCGGCAGAAGCTGGGCGCGGCCACATCGCCTTTCAGCACCAGGCGGCGGCCTTCGGCCTCTACCAGCTGCTTGGTCTCTTCGGCGTCGCGGCTCTCCTTGAGGTGCACGATCACACTGTCGGCCCCTTCACGGGCGTAGTGCACGGCAATCACCAGTGCGGCGCTATTTCTGATAGCGCCGTTTTACTTCCACGCTCAAACACCCCTCACCCAGCTTCAATTTGAGCAGCTGGCCCGGCTGAGTATCCTGGGCGCGGCGCACGATCTGGCCTTGTTCGTCCTGGGCGATGGCATAGCCACGGCCTAGTACTGCCAGCGGGCTGACCGCGCTGAGTGCCCGGGCGGCGCTGTGCAGGCGTGCCTGGCGCGCTTCCAGCTGGCGCTGTATGGCGCTGGCCAGGCGGCGTTGCAGGCGTTCGATGCGCTCGCTTTCTGCCCGGTGCAGCCGGGCCATGTCCTGGCTGGCCAGCCGACGGCCGAGCTGGCCAAGCTGGCGCTGCTGCTGGCTCAGCGTGAGCTGCATGGCGCGCGCTAGCCGCTGGGCGAGGGCTTGCAGGTGCTGGCGCTGGTGGGTCAGCCGCTCTCCCGGGTGGCGGAGCCGAGCACGCAGGGCGTCCAGCCGCTGGTTATCGCGCTCCAGGTGGGTTTGCAGGGCACGCTGCAGGCGCTGTTCGGCTTGCCGAAGCTGGCGTTTGAGGGCGTGCTGGTCGGGTACCAGCCGCTCGGCGGCGGCAGAAGGGGTAGGGGCGCGCATGTCGGCGGCAAAATCCGCCAGGGTGACATCCACCTCATGGCCCACGGCAGACATCACCGGCAAACGGGAGTGGAAGATGGCCCGGGCCAAGTGCTCGTTGTTGAACGCCCACAGGTCTTCCAGACTGCCGCCGCCTCGGGTGATCAGCACCGCATCCTGGGCGGGGTCGAGCCGCGTCTGGCGGTTGATCAGCGCTAGGGCAGAGATCATTGCCGGGGCCGCCTCTGCGCCCTGTACCGGCACGGGGATCAGCGTCACGTCGGTCAATGGCCAGCGCGCAGCCAGCACCGCCAGCACATCGCGGATGGCGGCGCCGCTGGCGGAACTCAGAATCAGCAGCTTGCGGGGCGGAAAGGGTAGCGGGCGGGTGTTGGCAAATACCCCTTCGCCTTCCAGCTGTGCCTTCAAGCGCTCGTAGGCCGCCAGCAGCTCGCCCAGCCCCGCCGCCTGCACGGCGTCGGCGATCAGCTGGTAATCGCCACGGGGCTCGAACAGCGAGACCCGGCCGCGCAGCTTGACCTGGTCGCCATCGCGCATGGGGGCCGATACGAACCGTGCCCGCTGGCGAAACAGCGCGCAGCGCACCTGGGCGCGGTCATCTTTCAGCGTGAAGTAGATGTGCCCGGACGCCGGGCGCGACACGTTGGAAAGCTCGCCTTCCACCCACACATCGCCCAAGTCGTTCTCCAGTGCCTTGCGCGCCTTGAGGTTGAGTTGACTGACCGATAGCAGGGGGGCGTTGGGAGCGCTCATGGGAGTTTCCAGTCGCGGGTGAAAGTGGGGATGCGGCCGCTCATTAGACAATACGTGCAGGGCGCACAGCAATGGCCCTGGCGGGTTCTCTGGCGTACCATGCGCGCGGAAGGTGGCGCTGCAAGATAAGCGTCATCAAAATGTCACAAAACCGTGTTACGGTGCCCGCCGACACAGAAGTGTCATGAAAGCGTCACAATAGATGTTCACCAACAGGGCAGATTGCTCATGTCGAATCTCGGACCTTCACAAGATCGTCCTGCGCTGGCTCGCCAAGCGCCTCACGAAGTGCCCGCCTGGCTAAGAGGTATCTACGCTGGCTTGTGCTTGTATCTGTTCCTGGCTGCTCTGAACGTTTTGGGTGCGGGGTTAGGCACCTTCGGCAGCGACAGCGACGTTCTGACCCGCGCTTTCGCCTATGGCCAGAACCCCTTCATCGCCTTGATGGCGGGCGTGCTGGTCACCATGGTCGTGCAAAGCTCCTCGTTCACCTCGGCGCTGATCGTGACCCTGGTGGCCAGTGGCGAAATGACCCTGGGCACGGCGGTGTTCGCTATCATGGGGGCCAACATCGGCACGGCCGTCACGGGCGTCATCGTGGCGCTGGCCAACGTGCGCATCAAGCGTAACTTCCGCCGCTCGTTCACCGCGGCGCTGATGCACGACCTGTTCAACATCCTCACGGTGCTGCTGATCTTCCCGGTGGAGTGGCTGACCGGCATGTTCCACGAGCGCGGCTACGGCATCTTCACCCGCCTGGCCGCATGGCTGGCGGACCTGATTGGCCTGGAAGAAGTCGCCCGCCCCAACAGCCCGATCAAGACCATTACCGCTCCGGTGGTGGATGCCGCTAACTGGCTGGGCGCGGCGCTGATGCCCACCACCGCCGCCGCTGGGCTGATGGTGGCTGGCATCGGCCTGCTGCTGATGTTCGCCGCCCTGGTGTTCATGGTGCAGAACCTGCGCGGCGCGCTGCTGCGCCATATGGATGGCCTGTTCCGTACCTACTTCTTCCGTACCGATGCGCGGGCCTACGGCGTGGGCGTGATCTCGACCGTGCTGGTGCAGTCCAGCTCGATCACCAGCAGCCTGATGGTGCCGCTGGCGGGGGCAGGGGTGGTGCGCCTGCGCCGTGTGCTGCCGTTCATGATGGGGGCCAACCTGGGTACCACCGTGACCAGCCTACTGGCGGCGACCGCCAACCCGATTGCGGCGGCGATGACGGTGGCGCTGTTTCACGTTATCTTCAACCTTACCGGCACCGCGATCTGGTGGCCGCTGCGGGTCATTCCGTTGCGCATTGCCACCTGGTATGGACGCCTGGCAGGGCAGCACATTCGCTATGCGTTCCTGTTCCTGATCGGTGTGTTCCTGATCGTGCCGCTGGTGGGCATCACGCTGACCGAATTCTTTATCCGCCTGCGCTAAGCGCGGCCAGTTGAGGGGTTTCCCCATGTTCAAACAGCTTTTTAGTGCGCTTACCTCGGAAACCAGCATCGACCAGGCCTACGCGGACCTGACCCAAATGCTGGAGCATGGCGCCTGGATGTTCTCACGGGCCAACGAGGTGCTGTACAGCACCGTGGCCGCCGAGGACGTACGCACGCCCCTGTACGAGCGCGACGTGGCGGTCAACGAGCTGGAGCGCTCGATTCGCCGCAAGGTGCTGCGCCACCTGACCGTCAACCCCGGCCACGACGTGGCCATTTGCCTGGCGTTGATGAGCGTGGCCAAGGACGCCGAGCGTATCGGCGACTACTGCAAGAACGTCTTCGAGGTAGGCGTGTTCTACACCGAAGGCTTCCATGTAGACCGTTACCAGAAGCCCCTGGACAGCATCTCCGAGCGCTTGCGAGGGCTGTTTAGCGAGCTGATTGCGGCCACGCGCAACTCCGATGAGCAAAAGGCCCACGGCGTCATCACCGCCACCCGGGAGATTCGTCACATCAGCGACGAGCTGATCGAATCCCTACTGCGGGAAGAGGACAGCATCGAGTTCCACGAAGCCGTGGCCTACTCGCTGCTGGCGCGCCACTACAAGCGTGTGGCCTCGCACCTGGCCAACATCGCCACGGCGGTAACGGGCCGCCTGGAAGACCTCGACTTCCCCAGCGAAGCCGACGACCACGCGCTGGACTAAACCGCCCGTGCCGCACCACAGTGGGCTTCGCCCAGGCCAACGCAGAGGGCCACCTTCAGCAGATCATCGCAGGATGGTTTGCTGGGGCGGCCCTCAAAACGTTATAATAGGCGATTAACTTTTTACGCCCCATCTTCCCACTTCTCAATGGGTGTTGCCGCTATGCTACGTATGGCCCAAGAAGCGCTTACGTTCGATGACGTACTCCTCGTTCCCGGCTTCTCCGACATTCTGCCAAAGGATGTCAGCCTCAAAACCCGCCTGACCCGCAATCTCTTCCTGAATATTCCCCTGCTTTCCGCTGCAATGGATACTGTAACTGAAGCGCGTCTAGCCATTGCGATGGCTCAGGAAGGCGGCATCGGCATCATCCACAAGAACATGACCATGGCGCAACAGGCCGCTGAAGTGCGCAAGGTGAAGAAGCACGAAAGCGTCATTGTCAAAGACCCGGTCACCGTTAGCCCCAAAGCCAAGCTGGAAGACCTGCTGGCCATGGCCCGCGAAAACGGCTTCTCCGGCTTCCCAGTGGTAGAAGGAGAAACCCTGGTAGGCATCGTGACCGAGCGCGACATGCGCTTCCAGCCTAACGTGGGCGACAGCGTTGCCGACATTATGACTCCCCGCGAGCGGCTGGTAACAGTGAAAGAAGGCACCGACCTTGAAACTAGCAAAGCCAAGATGCGCGAACACCGCATTGAGAAAATGCTGATTGTCGATGACGCCTTCCATCTGCGCGGCCTGGTGACTTTCCAAGACATCGAAAAAGCCCGTACCTACCCGATGGCCGCTAAAGATAGCGACGGCCGCCTGCTAGTAGGCGCAGCGGTCGGCACCGGCCCGGAAACCCCGGACCGCGTCGCGGCACTGGCCGAAGCCGGCGTTGACGTGATCATCGTCGATACCGCCCACGGCCACTCCCAAGGCGTCATCGACCGCGTTCGCTGGATCAAAGAGCACTTCCCCGAGATTCAAGTGATCGGCGGCAACATCGCCACCGCCGCCGCTGCCAAAGCGCTGGCCGAAGCAGGCGCAGACGCCGTGAAAGTAGGCATCGGCCCCGGCTCTATCTGCACCACGCGTATTGTGGCAGGCGTTGGCGTACCGCAAATCACCGCCGTTTCCAACGTGGCCGAAGCGCTGAAAGAGTTCGACATTCCGCTGATTGCCGATGGCGGCGTACGCTTCTCTGGCGACTTGGCGAAAGCCATTGCCGCTGGCGCAAGCGCCGTGATGGTGGGTGGCCTGCTGGCCGGTACCGAAGAAGCACCGGGCGAAGTGGAGCTTTACCAAGGCCGTACCTACAAAGCCTACCGTGGCATGGGCTCCATGGGCGCGATGTCCCAGAGCCAGGGCAGCGCCGACCGCTACTTCCAGGACAAGGACGCCGGAGCCGAAAAGCTGGTGCCGGAAGGCATCGAAGGCCGCGTACCCTACAAGGGCATGATGAGCGCCATCGTTCACCAGCTGATGGGCGGCCTGCGCGCCTCCATGGGTTACACCGGCTGTCGCGACATTCAGGAAATGCGCACCAAGCCCGAGTTCGTACAGATTACCGGCGCTGGCTTTAACGAGTCCCACGTTCACGACGTGCAGATCACCAAAGAAGCCCCCAACTATCGGGTGAGCTAACCAGCGCTTTAAGTTACACGGCGGCGGGCATTGCCCCGCCGCTTGCTTTTTAGCCAATGCGGCCGTTCCGCGTTATAGAGGCTCCGCCATGAGTGACATTCACGCCCATAAGATCCTGATTCTCGACTTTGGCTCCCAGTACACCCAGCTGATCGCCCGCCGGGTACGTGAAATCGGCGTATTCTCTGAAATCCGCGCCTTCGATATCACCGAAGAAGAGATTCGCGAATACAACCCTAACGGCATCATCCTGGCCGGTGGCCCGGAATCCGTCACCGAGCTGGACTCCCCCCGAGCCCCCGAGTGCGTGTTCGAAATGGGCCTGCCGGTATTTGGTATCTGCTACGGCATGCAAACCATGGCCGAGCAGCTGGGCGGCAAGGTGGAAGGCTCCAACCAGCGCGAGTTCGGCTACGCCCAGATCCGTCTGGACGCCGAAACTGCCCTGTTCAAGGACATCAAGGACCACGTAGACCCGGCCACCGGCAACGCCCTGCTGGACGTGTGGATGAGCCACGGTGACAAGGTCGCCAAGGCCCCGGACACCTTCACCGTGACCGCCTCTACCCCGAGCTGCCCGATTGCGGCCATGGCCTGGGAAGAGAAGCAGTTCTACGGCGTACAGTTCCACCCGGAAGTGACCCACACCCTGCAAGGCCAGCGGATTCTCGAGCACTTCGTGCTGGATATCTGTAAAGCCGAAAAGCTGTGGACCCCCGCCCAGATCATCGAAGACCAGGTACAGCGCGTACGCGAGCAAGTCGGCGACCGCCACGTACTGCTGGGCCTTTCCGGCGGCGTAGACTCCTCCGTGGTAGCTGCGCTGCTGCACAAGGCGATTGGTGACCAGCTCACCTGCGTGTTCGTGGATAACGGCCTGCTGCGTAAGAACGAAGGCGACCAAGTGATGGAAACCTTCGCCAAGCACATGGGCGTGAAGGTGATTCGTGTAGACGCCGAAGAGCTGTTCCTCAGCAAGCTGAAAGGCGAAAACGACCCGGAAGCCAAGCGAAAAATCATCGGCAACACCTTTATCGACGTGTTCGATGAAGAAGCCAGCAAAATCGAAGGCGTAGAGTTCCTGGCCCAGGGCACCATCTACCCGGACGTGATCGAGTCCGCTGCCTCGAAAACTGGCAAAGCGCACGTGATCAAATCCCACCACAACGTGGGTGGCCTGCCGGAAACCATGAAGCTCAAGCTCGTCGAGCCGCTGCGCGAACTGTTCAAAGACGAAGTGCGCAAACTCGGCCTCGAACTCGGCCTGCCCTACGATATGGTCTACCGCCACCCATTCCCTGGCCCCGGCCTGGGCGTGCGGATTCTCGGCGAAGTGAAGAAAGAGTACGCCGACATTCTGCGCGACGCGGATGCCATCTACATCGAAGAACTGCGCGCCGCCGGTTGGTACGAAAAAACCAGCCAAGCCTTCGCCGTGTTCCTGCCGGTGAAATCCGTAGGCGTGGTTGGCGACGGCCGCCGCTACGAATGGGTCATCGCGCTCCGCGCCGTCGAAACCATCGACTTCATGACCGCCCGCTGGGCGCACCTGCCCTACGAGCTGCTGGAGAAGGTTTCCAACCGGATTATCAACGAGTTGGAAGGCGTTTCGCGGGTGACTTATGATGTGAGCAGTAAGCCGCCTGCTACGATTGAGTGGGAGTAGCCGGCAACGACGGGCACTCTCTGGTAACCGTCTGTCAATGACAGGCGTTCATTCAACCCGGCGCCATTGCCGGGTTGTTTGTTTGTAACTATTCAGGTGGCTGCGGATGGGGTATCGCCAACCAGCTGATTTTTCTGGCATAGTGCACAGCATCATTCGGCACACCTATGCGGTGATATGACCATCAGCGATATCAACGTCGACGAGGCC